>JBAXRP010000089.1:0-15471 GCA_037131145.1 Bacteroidota bacterium | reverse complement strand
TCTTTTCAATCCATTCAATCTTTTCAATCTTTTCAATCTTTTCAATCTTTTCAATCCTGAAACCCTCAAATCCTGATCCTTATGATAGAATTTACCTCCATAGAAGAAATCCTTGATTTTGCTATTAGGGAAGAACAAGCGGCAGTTGATTTTTATTTAATCCTCGCCGCCCAATCAAAAAATGAGCAAACCAAAAAGGTTTTTATGGAATATGCCGGGGAGGAGATGCGGCACAAATCCTTTTTGCTGAAAGTTAAAGAAGAGGGAAATTTTGTTATGTCAGGAGAAACCGTCAGAGATTTAAAAATTGCCGAATACCTCGTGGATGTTAAACCATCCGCGAATATGAGCTATCAGGACGCCCTTATTCTCGCCATGAAAAAAGAGAAAGCAGCTTTTCGTATGTATTCGGCATTGGCGGCAAAAGCCGATAACCCTTCCGTTAAAGCCTTGTTTCTGAACCTCGCAATGGAAGAATCGAAACATAAATTGAGTTTCGAATTAGAGTATGATGACTACATCCTTAAAGAAAACTGATCCCCTGATATAACTTGGACTGATTGCTTATGTTGCTTTTCCGGATATGATTCCAACCACATAAGCCAATTTTCTTTACTTTATAAGCAATATTTTATACATATTTCATTGATTATTTAATGAAACGTGTATCTTTGCGCCAAATAATTTATCTTTTCTTTATAAATATTATAAAATATACACTAAAAATATAAGGTTACGGATTCCCCCAATTGACAAATGGATGCACCTGCGGTATTTTTGTTTTTATGTGAATAATTGATTTTTAATTTTTTAAAAACATAACCCTTAAACATGAAAAAACAATTACTTTTATTTACGGTCGTTGGATTAGTAACTTTGTTTGGGGGACGGATTTTCTCCCAGGTTGGAATCAACCTTAATGGCTCCTCGCCTGATCCATCTGCAATGCTCGACGTAGAGTCTTCAAATAAGGGTTTGCTGCCGCCAAGAATTCAATTAATTTCAACTATCGTTTCCACTCCGGTTGTTCAGCCGGCAACCGGATTACTTGTATATAATATTGCTGAGGCTGGTTTGGCGCCCAATAATGTATCGCCAGGTTACTATCACTGGGATGGAACTAAATGGGCGCCGCATATGATGCCAAAAGGTATTAATCCTGGTGATTTATTTTATTGGGATGGCAACCGTTTGATTTTTCTGCCTATTGGACAGGCTGGTCAGGTTTTAGGAGTATCGTCATCTCGTTTGCCTGCCTGGATTACAGACAATGAAACTAATAGTCCTACTGTCTCAACTTCTAATGCATCTTCAATCACACAAACCAGTTTCATTTCAGGAGGCGACGTTTTAAGCGATGGAGGTAGTTTGGTTACCGCAAAAGGAATCTGTTATAGTACAAATTTAAATCCCACTATCACAAATACCTGTGTTTCCGGAGGTAGTGGAATGGGCGCTTTTTCCGTTACGATTTCAGGATTGACTCCGAATACGCTTTATTACGCAAGGGCTTATGCAATTAATGATTCGAATACAGTTTACGGTAATCAGATAACTGTTAAGACACTTCAGCTAATGGCGCCAACAGTGATCACATCGCAGGTTACAAACATTACGCAAACAACAGCAATTTCCGGGGGAACAGTAACTTCCGATGGCGGTGATCCTGTAACTTTCAGGGGTGTTTGCTGGGATACAATTCCAATGCCAACAATTATTAGCAATAAGACCTGGGATGGTTCGGGTACCGGGGTTTTCATTAGCAATGTAACTGGTCTGATAGCTAACAAAACGTACTATTTGAGAGCGTATGCAATGAACAATATAATACCAAATACAAGTTATGGTCTTCAGGAAATCTTCACTACACTCTGCGCAGCCAATTTAATTGCAGGAGTTTCAATTGCCGCTTCAGCAAATCCAATCTGTTCCGGCATTGCAATAACATTTACTGCCACTTCTGAGAATGGGGGAACTAATCCTATTTACCAGTGGAAGAAAAACGGAATAGCCATATCCGGCGCAACAAATACAACGTATTCTTACACACCGGCGAATAATGATGCAATAACATGTGTGATGACATCCAATGCTTCCTGTGTAACAGGCAATCCTGCCACCTCCAACAGCGTCAATATAACAGTAAATGCATCAATGCCTGTAAATGTATCAATTTCTGCATCTACTAATACGACTTGTTCAGGGAGCAGCGTAAACTTTACTGCTTTCCCATCCAATGGTGGAACCACTCCTATATTTCAATGGATGGTTAACAGCAATATCATTGGGACAAATAGTTCCACTTTCTCTTGTAGTCCATTTAATAATGATGTAGTAAAATGTATTCTAATATCCAACTCATCCTGCGCAACCAGCAATCCCGATACATCAAACTCAATTGCAATGGTTGTAAATCCGGTTTTGCCGGTGAGTGTATCTATAACTGCCTCACAAAATCCTACTTGCGCCCAAACCACAGTTACTTTTACAGCCACTCCTGTAAGCGGAGGAAATAATCCTTCATTTCAGTGGATGGTAAATGGGAGTATCGTTGGATCAAACAGCGCTACCTTCTCATATATTCCGGCAAATAATGATCAGGTAAAATGTTTGCTATCATCAGATGTAACCTGCCCGTCGGGAAATCCGGCTACATCCAATGTCATTGATATGATTGTAAATCCTTTGATCGCAGCAGGCATTACTATCAGCGCATCCGCAAATCCTGTCTGTTCCGGAAGCTCAGTAACATTTACTGCCACTCCTGTTAATGGCGGAACAAATCCTGCATTTCAGTGGAAGAAAAACGGAACGGAAATTTTCGGAGCAACCAACGCTACCTATGCCTACGCACCTTTGAATAATGATACGATAACATGTAAGTTAACTGTCCTTGCAAACTGTGAAACAGGAACCCCGGCCATGTCCAACTCTATTCTAATGGTAGTAAATCCTCAATTGAATATAAGCGTCTCTATTGTTGCATCTGAAAATCCGGTATGTCCAGCAACTCTTGTTACGTTTACCGCCTCGCAGGTTAATGGTGGAACAAACCCGATATATCAATGGAAAATCAACGGAAATAATGTTGGGCAGAATACCAGCTCCTATTCATATATTCCTGCCAATGGAGATTTGGTTTTTTGTGTTCTGACGTCAGGCGAAATTTGCACAATCAATAATCCGGCTACTTCCAATACGGTTACTATGGCGGTAAATCCATCTTTACCGGTCAGTGTTGTAATTACCGCTTCAAATAATCCTGTTTGTATGGGCTCTTCAGTTTTGTTTACTGCTAATCCTGTAAATGGTGGATCTTCCGCGACTTATCAATGGAAGGTAAATGGAATTCCTGAAGGAACAAACTCGCTAACGTTTACCAAAATTCCTGCAAACAACGATGTAATATCCTGCGTTTTGACTTCCAACGCTTCATGTACTTCCGGTAATCCGGCAACATCAAATATTATAACCATGTCTGTCAATTCCCAATTGGTGGTTGGCATTACAATTGCTTCTTCGGCAAATACCGTTTGTGCCGGAACGTCGGTTACCTTTACAGCGACTCCGGATAATGGGGGATCAAATCCGGTTTTTCAATGGAAGGTAAACGGTGTTAATGTGGGTTCCAATAGTCCGGGCTACACTTGTATTCCAGTAAATAATGACCATGTAACCTGTAGTATAACGTCAAGTCTATCTTGCGTTACTTCAAATATGGCAAATTCCGACACAATCACAATGGTTGTTAACCCGGTAAAATCAGTTAGCATATCAATAACTGCTACAAACAATCCGGTTTGTGCCGGCGCCACAGTAACCTTTAATGCAATTGCGATAAATGGAGGTACTGCCCCGGTTTTTCATTGGATGGTGAATGGGATTCCCGTAGGAACAAATAGCCCTGGTTATTCTTACATTCCAGCTAACAATGATGTAGTAAATTGTATTCTGACCTCAAATGAGATATGTACCAACAACAATCCGGCAACTTCAAACCCGATAACCATGATTGTGAATCCACTGTTGCCGGTAAGCGTCTCAATTACAGCTTCCGCTAACGGGGTATGTGCCGGAACAACCGTAACATATACGGCTTTTCCAACAAATGGAGGCTTAACGCCTGTCTTTCATTGGAAAGTCAATGGAATTGATTTTGTATCAAACAGCAATGTCTTTAACTATAATCCCTTAAATAACGATACAATCTCGTGTAAGCTAACCTCCGATGCAACCTGTGCAACCGGAAGCCCTGCGTTTTCCAACAAAATTACTATGTTGGTAAATACGCCTAAGCAGGTCTCAGTTTCCGTCTCAGCAACTTCAAATTCTGTTTGTGCAGGCGCTCCGGTTACCTTTACAGCCACGGCGGTAAATGGGGGTTCTTCTCCAGTTTATCAGTGGAAGGTTAATTCAAGCGTTGTCACCGGCGCTACAAACGTAACTCATACTTTTATTCCTGCCAGTAATGATGCTGTAGTTTGTTTGCTTACCTCATCTGAAACTTGCACTTCCGGTGGTCAGGCAACTTCCAACGCCATTACCATGACGGTTAATCCTTTGTTACCGGTCGCTGTCGCCATATCGCCTTCTGCTAATCCTGTTTGTACCGGTTCCTCGGTTACTTTCACGGCTACTCCTGCAAATCCCGGACAGAATCCGGTTTACCAATGGAAAGTGAACAACAATATCGTTGGCAATAATAGCTTTACTTATACTTATATCCCGGGAAACAACGATAATGTATCTTGTGTGCTCACTTCGGATGCTTTGTGTACAACCGGCAATCCTGCCAATTCAAATGATATTCCAATGACGGTAAATACACAGTTATATGTGGGATCAATTACCGCTAATCAAACAGTTTGCGTTAATACTATAGCTGAACAGTTAAATGGAATAGCGCCAACAAATGGAATGGATCCAAGTTATCAGTGGCAAAAATCATCGGATAATTTTACTTTCACTTCCATACAAGGCGCTACTTCGCTAAATTATCAACCGGACTTACTAACGGTAACTACATACTATCGGCAACTACAAAATGCCTCCGGTACTTGCGGAGGTCCATTGCCTACTAACACTGTTGCCATTACCGTTACTGGGCTAGACACTGTGAGAGTATCAATTTTGGCCGACCCGGCTGGCGTTGTATTACCGGAAACAAGCGTTACCTATACTGCAACACCTGTAAACGGAGGAAATTCTCCTGTTTATCAATGGTGGGTGAATGGGTCTGAAAAAGGCGCTGACAGCAATATCTTTGTGTTTACTCCTGTGAATAGTGATACAATTATATGTAGGTTAACCTCAAATGAATCCTGTATCTCTGCGAATCCAGCCACATCAAATGCCATCATTGCCGGCGTATCAAACGACCCTCCGGTTTCGGTTTCTATTACTGCTAATCCGTTTGGCGCAGTTTGTCAGGGCACTGTGGTAACATATTCTGCAACTCCGGGAAATGGGGGAGATTTACCAATCTATCAATGGAAAGTGAATGGAAGCATTATTTCAGGGGCAACAAGTGATACTTACACCGACGCTCCGGAAAATAATGATTATATCGTTTGTAAATTGACGTCAAGTATCCCGAATATTCCCGGAAATCCCGCCACATCAAATACGATTCAGACTTCTGTAAATCCTGTGCTGCCATTAAGTGTCTCCATAACCGCGTCAGCAGATACTGTTTGTGCCGGAACTTCGGTTGCATTTACGGCTACGGTAACGAATGGCGGAGCGCCGCCGGCTTACGAATGGAAAGTTAATGGGTTAAAAGTCAGCTCCGGTAGCGCAGAATATTCATATATCCCTAAAAATAATGATTCAATAACATGCGTGGTTATTTCAAGTGAAAATTGTACGAATGGAATTCAGGCGATTTCCAACGATGTTAATATGGTTGTAAATCCTATGCTTCCTGTGAGTATCACTATAATTGCTTCACAAGATTCAATTTGTTCAGGAGCCACTGTAACCTACACTGCATATCCTGTAAATGGAGGCGTCACGCCAACATATCACTGGAAAGTAAACGGGATAAATGAGGGTTTAAACCAACCGACCTTTTCATACAATCCGGGAACCAACGATCATGTAACATGCGTATTAACATCAAGCGCTTCATGTGTCACAGGGAGTCCGGCTCTGTCAAATACAGGCCACGTCAAAGTGAACCATACGCTGCCGGTTACCGTTTCAATTTCTGCATCAGCCACATCGGTTTGTGCGGGAACAACAGTTACATTTACAGCTTCGTCAAACAATGGAGGGTCTTTACCTGTCTTTCAATGGAAGGTAAATGATAATAATGTTGGTCCAAACAGCAATACCTATACCTATACTCCTTTAAATACCGATGTTGTCACCTGCGAGCTTACATCAAACGCTACTTGTCCATCCGTAAATCCTGCAACTTCAAATGCAATTACTATCACGGTAAATCCTTTGGCGCCTGTAAGTGTCTCCATATCGGCGTCAGCTAACCCTGCATGTGAAGGAACTTCAGTTGTTTTTACTGCCGCCGCTGTAAATGGAGGAGGTAATCCTGTTTATCAATGGAAAATAAACGGAACTAATGCAGGATTAAACAATTCGACCTTTTCATATATTCCCGGCAATACCAATATTGTGACTTGTGTTTTGACCTCCAACGCAGTTTGTGCCACCGGCAACGATACAACTTCAAATCCGATTGTAATGACTATAAACCCAATACTTCTGGTTTCAATTACAACAGTAGCATCTGCAAATAATGTATGTGCCGGAACCTTTGTGACTTATACAGCAACGGCAAATAATGTTGGAACATCTCCGGTTTATCAATGGAAAGTTAACAGCATTAATGTTGGAACAAACGCTGCTTCATTTATATATGCTCCTCTAACTGGAGATTCGGTAACTTGCCTGGTTACCGCGGCAGGTAGTTGTTTTACAAATAATCCGGCAACATCAACGCCGATAATCATGAGTTTAAATCCATTGCTGCCAGTAAGTGTTTCAATAACATCTTCAGCAGATGTTGTATGTGCAGGAAACAATGTGACCTTTACCGCTACTCCGGTTAATGGAGGTACAAATCCTTCTTATCAATGGAAAGTAAACAACGAATTTGTGGGCGCAACAGCATCAACTTATAACTATATACCCGCAAATAATGACGCTGTAACTTGTCTGTTAACCTCAAATGCTGTGTGTGCAACTGGCAATTCTGCTGTTTCTCCGGCAAAGATTATAACCGTAAATCCTTGGTTGCCTGTAAGCGTTTCAATTACCGCATCTGCTAATCCGGTTTGTGCAGGAATATCAGTTACTTATACAGCTACACCGGTAAATGGCGGCGCAAGCCCATTATACCAATGGAAGGTGAATGGAAACGTCGTTCCTGGCGCCACAAATTCAACTTACTCCTATGCTCCCGTTCATAATGATGCAGTATCCTGTGTACTAACATCAGTCGCCATTTGCACAACAGGAATTCCTGTCAGTTCAAATACAGTAACTATGATTGTTAATGCAAATATTGCAGTTAATATTTCAATAAGTGAATCAGGAAACACCGTATGTGCCGGAACATCTGTCACTTTTACGGCAACTCCAACCAATGGCGGTACAAATCCGGCGTATCAATGGAAGAAAGGCGGATCAAACATTCAAGGAGCAACCAACGTTACATATTCATATATCCCGGCAAACAGTGATGTTATAACTTGTGTGCTTACTTCAAGCGTCGCTTGTGCAACGAATAATCCCGCAACATCAAATTCAATCCTAATGTTGATTAATCCAAGTCCTCCGGCAGGCGTCACGATAGTGGCATCGGCAAATCCTGTTTGCAACGGGACTTCCATTACAGTTACAGCAACCCCGTCTTATGGAGGAACCTCGCCCATTTATCAGTGGAAAGTAGATAACACAAATGTTGCAACCGGTGCAACATATTCGTTCACACCTACAAACGGAAATGTCGTTACATGTATTATGACCTCTAACTTGGAATGTGTTTCCGGAAATCCTGCAACATCCAATTCGTTGCCAATTACTGTCGATCTGGTACTACCCGTGTCAGTCAACATTGTTGCAAATCCAGCCGGAGCTATATGCCAGGGGAGCAGTGTTGCTTATACAGCAACCCCTTCAAATGGGGGAACTGCTCCAGCTTATCAGTGGAAAAATGGAGGAACCAATATTACGGGCGCAACCAATGCCATCTACACCTATACTCCGGTAAATGGCGATGTCTTATCTTGTGCGCTTACCTCATCCGCCGGTTGTATCTCTGGAAATCCTGCTATTTCAGGTACCATTACCATGACGGTTAATCCAAGTCAGGCTGTTAGTGTTTCTGTTTGGGCGTCAGCTTATGCCGTGATGCCTGTCGCTACAGTTACTTTTTATGCTATACCGATCAATGGGGGCGCTGCGCCATTATATCAATGGAGAGTAAATGACAATGTAGTAAGCTCTGGCGCCACAAGCTATTCTTACACTCCTTTAAATAATGACAACATTAAATGCATTGTTACTTCCAGCCTTACCGGGTGTCTTTCAGGAAATCCCGCTTCATCCAACGTGGTTAATATGATTGTTTACACAACTGGAACGCCATGCGCTGAACCCACAGTGGTTCACGGTGGGCAGACTTACAACACGGTTCAGATTGGTACTCAATGTTGGTTGAGAGAAAACATAAATATTGGAACTAAAATTATTGGCGGTAATAACCAGACCAACAACAGTATTGTTGAGAAATACTGCTATAATAACGATACAAATAATTGCAATGTTTACGGCGGTTTGTACCAGTGGGCAGAGATGGTTCAGTATTTGAATGGAGTTACCAATACTACCCATTGGAACCCTTTACCAACTGGCAATGTACAGGGAGTGTGTCCCGTCGGATGGCATATTCCAACGAATACAGAGGCTACAAACCTCATCTCTTTTCTCAGTGGTTCAACAGTTGCAGGGGGCAAAATGAAAGAGATCGGACTGGCACACTTTAGACCTTATAATAAGGACGCTACCAATTTCAGTGGTTTTACATCGCTTCCGTCGGGCGGTATATCAGGCTTAGTATTTTCTGATATCTATGGTTATGGTACCTTATGGACAATAACGAAGGGTAACATTGACTCAGATGCATTTTATTATGGAACCGCTTTTAATTCTGACGATTCAAGCAGTGGAAAAACAAGTAAAGTTTTAGGCTATGCGGTGAGATGTTTAAAAGATTGAGTAGTTCCGGGAGAAAATAATCCCCGGATGAAAGGCAGATACCTTTTTTCATTAGGTCATTCAGGAAGGAACAGTGGAAAGAAATTTTCCATACTGTTCCTTCCTCGTTATAAAAGTTTGTATTTTTAACAACTTTTTAAAAAGCTATTTTGTAAACTGAATGATTTAATTAGTTGAAATTCCATATTGAATATGTTACTTGGTAAAAAAATCGTTGTAGTGCTTCCTGCATTTAATGCCTCAAAAACTATTGCCCAAACAATTGCTGAAATTCCACTTGATTTGGTTGACGAATACATAGTAGTGGATGACGCCAGTACCGATGATACTTTCGAGGTTGCCAGCTTGTTGAATGTTAAGTATTTAATCAGGCACGATACAAATAAAGGTTATGGAGGCAACCAAAAAACATGCTACAATGCCGCTCTTTCCTTGCAGGGTGATATCGTCATTATGCTTCATCCCGATTATCAATATACTCCAAAACTAATTCCCTCTATGGCGTACCTTATTGCAAGCGGACTCTATCCTGTTGTAATTGGTTCCCGAATATTAGGAAAAGGCGCGCTGAATGGCGGTATGCCATTGTATAAATATTTTTTTAACCGGGTTCTGACCTGGATTCAGAATTTAATTATCAATCAAAAATTATCTGAATACCATACTGGTTATCGCGCATTCTCGCGAGAGGTATTGGAAACAGTTAACTATAATGCTAATTCAGATGATTTCGTTTTTGATAATCAAATGATTGTGCAGATTTTTCATGCCGGTTACGAAATTGCCGAAATTACCTGCCCCACTAAATACTTTGAAAACGCTTCATCAATAAACCTTCGTCGTAGCGTCAAATACGGTTTTGGCGTACTAATGACTTCATTCGCCTATTTTTTACAGAAGAGAGGCTTTATCTCATCGCCGATTTTTAAGCATAAACTTATAACATCGGAAAAACCAGTTAAAGGTGAATAAACGCATTTGCCTAAATTGACAATTTGACTCATGAAATGGAACCTAAATAAGCGCCTGCCTCAATTATTCATCGTACTTTTTGCCTTTTTACTCTATGGCAATACATTGTTTTATGATTATACACTCGATGATTTGATGGTTGTCAAAGAGAATAAATTTACAGTCAAAGGTTTTTCTGGAATACCGGCAATTTTTTCGTACGATTCATTTACAGGTTTTTTCGGCAAAGAAAAGAAACTTGTCGTGGGCGGTCGTTATCGTCCTTTATCCATTGCTACATTTGCTGTTGAATACGCGCTCGTTGGCGGTTTCAATCCTTTTTTAAGTCATTTGATAAATATATTGCTTTATTCATTAACCGGAATATTCATTTTTTTGATATTGAGAAAACTCACTAATTCCCAAAATAGTTCCGGCTGGTTATTTACATTTCCATTTATAACAGCTATCCTCTTTCTTGCGCACCCCATTCATACGGAAGTGGTGGCAAATATTAAAGGTAGAGATGAAATACTATCCTTGTTATTTTCCCTTATTTCGCTTTGGTTGGTTTTACTTTTTCTCAGCAAACAGAAATTCGGTTACTTAATCCTTGCTAATCTCTCTTTCTTCTTTGGTTTGTTGTCAAAAGAAAATGCCATAGTTTTTGTCCTTTTAATCCCTATAACATTGTATTATTTTACAAAATCGCCAATCAGGCAAAATTTGTCGCTGGGTATTTCACTGTTCTGCACTGCCTGTATATTCGTATTTATCAGGTTTCTTGTTCTTGGATATTTCAGCGGAGGAAAATTACCTGATGAACTTTTAAATAATCCTTTTCTTGAAGCCTCAACCAGTCAGAAATATGGCGCCATATTTTATACTCTGGGATTATACATTAAACTCCTTTTCTTTCCTTTATCTTTAACTCATGATTACTACCCATATCATATTCCACTAATTCCATTCTTTGATCTCAAATCATTGATTCCACTCATCATTTATATTTTTTTGGTTGGATATTCATTTGTAAAAGCCCCAACTAAAAGTTGGTTGTCTTATTCAATACTATTATATCTCCTACCCCTGTTTATTGTATCAAACCTGCTCTTCCCCGTTGGTACATTTATGAATGAACGATTCATTTATATGTCTTCTTTCGGTTTTGTGTTGATCCTTGCATGGTTTGTTATGGTGAAGCTTCCGAAGTTGATTAAAGATAAAATCAGATATTCAAAAGTTGCAGCAGTAATTTTGTTAACTGTGATACTGTTTTTTTCTCTTCGTACTGTTTTACGAAATGAAGTCTGGAAAGATAATTTTACTTTGTTCACAAGCGATATCTTAGTTTCCGGAAACAGCGTCAAATGTAATATTGCCGCTGGAGGCGAACTGATGAAAAAAGCAGAAACTGAAACAGATTCTATTAAAAAGCAAAAAATGTATCAACTGTCATTCAGTTACCTTGAGAAAGCAATTGGGCTCTATCCAAAGGCAACAAACGGACTGATCTTATATGGTAATGCAATTGCCACACACAGGAAAGACCTGAAACTTGCAATCAAACAATATTTAAAGGTACTGGCTTACAATCCTTATGAAGATAATGCTTATGGCAATACGCTTAAGGTCCTTAATTCAATTGATAATGCTCAGGAAAGTGATTATAAAATCTCTATCTATTCGCAACTGTTTTCAATTAACCCCAACAGCAGTGATGTGAATTATTCACTTGGGAAAATCTATGGGCAGTACAAAGGTAATCTTGATACGGCAACCTATTTTCTTGAACGATCAATACAATTATCTCCCGATTATTTACCTGCATATAAAGACCTTGGCATTGTTTATAGTTTGAAGCGAAACTATCAAAAGGCTTTATCAACCTTTTCACAGGCTAAAAAACTCGCCCCTAACGATCAGGAAATCCAGAAAAATATCTTGACAACCATTCAGATCATGCAGAAAAATTGAAATTAGCGATGACCTGCTAATGAAATAATAGTCCTTTTTGAACAGCAATTTTAACAAGATGAGCGGTGTTCCTGAGTTTCAGTTTTTTGAGCAGATTTGATTTATGTCGTTCAACTGTCTTATCGCTGATAAATAATTTTTCAGCAATCTCTTTTGTAGTATATCCCTCAGAGAGGAAACTGATTATTTCAATCTCTCTTGCTGTAATAGTCCTGAAATCAATCCCTGCACCAACTGGGTTGCTAACAAAATCACGGAGTAATATATTCGAACAAAAACTACAGAAATAGGTTTTTTCTTTGTAAACTGTCCTTATCCCCTCAAAAAGTTCCTCAGCGGAACAGTTTTTTGATAAAAAACCTTTAGCGCCGTACTTTAGCATCTCCTTTATGTAAAAAGGATGATTGTTCAGAGATAAGGAAATAACCTTCACCCATGGCGTCTTAGCGTCAATAATTTTTGTAACCTCCAGCCCGTTCGAACTGGAATGCCCAATGTCTAGTAATATTATATCTGGTTTTGAGGTCTCAAGAAGCTTTAATAATGAATTGCCATCATTTGCTGTGGCTACAATTTCAAAATCATCCTCCTGTTTCAGCAGAGCAATTAGCGCATGTTGTACGAGAGCCTGATCTTCGGCAATAATGATTTTTATCATTTAAGTGTGTATCTAAGATTATTCACCTTGTTAGAACAAGAGAAATTGTGAAAGATTTTAAAACCATATTCAGAACCTGTTTACTAAAAGTTTTATTCGGTGGATGTAAAAAAAAGTTTATATTCGACGTTTTTATGTTATGTAGTTCTTAAACACTGGTTTTAAATAAGCAAGGAATTAATAAAATGTACATATATTTGGTCATTTGATGTCGTAAAACTCAAATTAATATAAAATAATTTTTTACCAAAGTTTGGATATTGTAAAAATAGACTTAATTTCGTCTGATATTTAGAATAAAGCTCAAAGATTAGGAGTAGAAAAACGCCTATATTTTAGAAATATTATTAACGATTTCTGCTTTATCAACGAGGGAAGAATATTTTTATAATACATTTTTTTCAAGAATAAATAAAAAATCTGATCAATTATTAACAACTGAAAACATGCAACCATCGAAAATTTACATCCTACTGGAACCACCCCCTTAGATAATTGTGGTGAATAAAAGGTTAAAACCAAAATTAAAACTCAATTATATATCCCCTTTTATTTAATTAACCTAGTTTAAACTAATCTGAAAATTATGAAAACATTTTACATGAAAACTACAATGAAGTTTTTAAAGCTACTTCCTGCTTTAATTTTCTTCATGCTGGCTTTATCTTATAATGCCAGTTCTCAAAGTGTTTACCCAGTGCCCATTTGCTATGGTCAAACGATCTATTTAGAATGTTCGTTTCTGGATGGTGGATGCGCGCAACTTGACGCTACATTCAATTGGCAAAACCAGAGCGGTTCCTGGATGTCGAACGAAAAAAATCCAATCATTTATGTTGACAGTGTGGGATATGCTACTGATTATTTTTATCTTAGCATGCAAACTGCCCAAGGCGGTTTTTCCGCTGGTAGAGTAAGGGTGGTTATCCTTCCAAAAATAGTTATAACCCATGTTATAACTCCGGTAACATGTTTTGGAAATTCCGATGGTAAAATTGAAATTACCGTTACAGGCGGAACTCCTGCATTTACCTATTCATGGACAGGTCCTGGCAGTTACTCTGCTACAACGAAAAACATATCGAATCTCGCCGTAGGCACTTATACTGTGATTATTACCGATTCGAAAGGTTGCAATAACTCCCCACTCAATGGTCCTTTAAATACGTTTGTTGTCACAGGACCAACTACACCGTTCTCTGTTTCAGCCGCTGTAACAGATTTAACTTGTTTTGGCGTCTGTGATGGAAAAATATTAACTACTTTAAGTGGAGGAACGCCAATTTTTAATTATGTCTGGAATGACGGATCCACCTTACATGATCGCATAGGCCTTTGTGGAGGTACATATTCGGTATCAGTTACTGACGGCAATAACTGTCAGGCTACTGGTTCATGGAGTGTTATTCAACCTACCGAAATAACAGTTATACCAACTATTGACTCCGTTTCATGCAAAAGTTATCCTGATGGAAGCATTAGTCTTGCAGTCGCAGGAGGCACTGGAGGGTATCATTTTGTTTGGAGTAATTTTGAAACTACACAGAATATCCTTGCACTCACTGCTGGTACCTATTCTGTAACTGTCACTGATGATAACACTTGCTTAAAAACATACTCTTATACAGTTGGTGAACCTGACCTACTTTTGGTTTCAGGCGCTAAGTCTGGTCTGGCGTGTCATGGTGTTTGTGATGGAGCTATTGCACTTACCGTTAGTGGTGGTACTCCTGTTTACACATATTTCTGGAGTACTGGAGCAACAACTTCTGATATCAACAGCCTTTGTGCCGGAACCTATTCCGTAACTGTTACCGACCATCACAACTGTTTTACTACTGGTGAATGGAGTTTTGTTGAACCAAGCCAAATTGGTATTTCTTCTTATACCGTTGTCCCAGTTTCCTGTAATGGTTATTCAGATGGAAGTATTGATATTACTGTAACCGGAGGCATTGGCTCGTACCATTTTTTATGGAGTAATCTTGAAACAACACGGAATATAACCGGATTATTAGCAGGTACATATACAGTGATCATCGTTGATGATAATTCTTGCACTGCTCAATCTTCATGGAAAGTGGATGAACCAAATGAACTTACTATTTCTGGTTTCACTTTAATCAAACCATCTTGTAAATCAGTTGACGACGGCGCTATTAACATTACGGTAGCCGGTGGCACACCTCCTTATTTATTTGATTGGGATAATGGAGCTACAACTCAAAACATCAGTGGACTTTATGCTGGTTCATACAGCGTTATCATTACCGATGCCCATTCCTGCTTTTATACTGACGGTTGGGATCTTGAAGAGCCCGGCGAAATCTCCTGGCAAGGCGTTGTGGATAGTGTAACCTGCTTTGGATTCAACGATGGCAAAATAACTGAGACCGGGGTCAGTGGCGGTACTCCACCATATTATTATTTGTGGAGTAACGGCGCTACTACTAAGGATCTGACCGGACTGCTTGCTGGTACTTATTCTGTGACTATATCTGACATTCATTCATGCGATGCCTGGACGTGGAGAATTGTTCCCGAACCCGCATTACTTGAAGTAAATCCAATAGCTGACATAATTACCCCTAAATGCTTTGGTGGCAACAATGGTTCAATCAGCAATATTCAGGTTTCGGGCGGTA
>JBAXRP010000088.1:0-15551 GCA_037131145.1 Bacteroidota bacterium | reverse complement strand
AAGCCATCCGAAGCATTCGTGAGTTTTCGCCGGATATCATTCATGCGCACATTCTCACGCGAGCCGGTTATGTAGCTCTGAAAGCCGGGCGTGAACATCATTGTCCTGTAGTAATCTCCGAACATTGGTCGCGGTATTTTATGGAGAACAATACCTTTAAAGGCTTGCATCTGAAATTAATTACCCGCTTTGTTGTAGCCAAAGCTGCGGCTATGGTTGCAGTTTCCAAACCCCTGCGCGACGCCATGATGCGATGCAACCTGTCGAATAAAGTATTCAGGATTATCCCGAATGTGGTTGACACGTCGTTGTTTTATCCGCAGCAACATCGAATCTCAAATCCGGTTAAGATCTTTGTACATATTTCATGTTTTGATGATAAATCGAAAAATATTTCCGGGTTTTTACGTTCAGTTAAGGCGCTTTCTGAAAAGCGACAGGATTTTCGCTGCCTGCTGATTGGGAACGGACCTGATTGGTATGACATGAAGGACTATGCCGGTTTTCTCCGAATTCCCGAAGGACTTGTCGAATTCCCAGGCGTTTTAAATGGAACCGAGCTGTCGGATGTTTTGCGTAACGCAGATTTTTCGGCGCTTTCGAGTTTATATGAAACTTTTGGCACGGTGGTTATTGAAAGTCTCGCAAGTGGCGTTCCCGTTGTATCCACTTCTGTTGGGATTTCATTAGAAGTAATTACCGAGGATAATGGTTTGCTGGTTCCTCCGGGAGATGAGTCTGCAATGACAAGGGCGCTTGACAGAGCGCTCAACAATTTCCATAAATTCGACCGGCAGAAAATTTGCGCCGGCATTGCCGGAAAATTTGATAAAGAAACAATCGGCATTCAATTGACAGACTTATACCGGGAGGTACTGAGTCGTTAAAAAATTTCGTAGTGAACTCAACGCTGAAACAGCAGACATTATGAGCGATTTAAAAGTTGGAGATAAAGTAAAATTTTTGAATACCTCCGGAGGAGGCGTTGTATCGAAGTTGATTGATAGCCGAACTGTTGGAGTTCTTATCGAAGACGGTTTTGAAATCCCAACGATGATAAGCGAACTTGTGAAAATCGATTCAGCCACTGCTGCGGGCAGGTTTTTCGAAGATCATTACAATCTGGATTCGCTGCCGGAAGCTGATAAACCGGATGACAATCAGGATGACAGACTTGCAGCGCTGCCCGACGTTGTGATTAGCAACCGGAAATCGGAAGAGATTTTCCTTGCCTTTGTTCCGCACGATCAGAAATGGCTTATCACAGGTCAACTTGATGTAATTCTGATTAACAACAGTTCATTCGATGTTTTGTACAATATTTTCAGAAAAACGCCGCTGAATCATTACGAAGGCGTTGATTATGGCAGCATCTTTCCCGATTCTACGCTTGTTCTTAACACAATCAACCGCGAACAGGTTACGCACTGGACCGATGGATATATTCAATTCCTTTTTCACAAGCAACAAACCAAAGATGTTCTTCCGCCTTTTAATGCCGAGTTCAAAGTTGAAGGCAAGCGTTTTTTCAAAGAAGGAAATTACCGGCAGAATCCGGTGATAAAAGATAAAGGTATCGTGATTAAAGTACTGTCGTTAACCGACTATTTCAGGGAAGAATCCGGAAACCAATCAATGGGCAATGAGAATATTGATCCACGGGAAAAATCAGCGACTAACCCAAAGCCATTGATTTTCCGGCATCAGATCGCTCCGCGTGAAGCTGAAATTGACCTTCATATTCATGAACTGGTGGACGATCCTTCAAATTTTGAAAAGAGCGAGATTCTTGAATTTCAGAAGAATTATTTCCTCAAATGTCTCGACAGCGCAATGGCAAGTCATTTTCTGAAGGTCACCTTTATTCATGGAGTAGGCAATGGCGTTTTAAGAACTGCGATGATCGAATTACTTAAAAAGCAAGAGGGCGTCACATTCAGCGACGCCCCCATGGCAAAATATGGAATTGGAGCTTTAGAAATCACTCTCCCTCATTCCAATCATTGATTACCTGATTATTGATACTTTACGAGAATAAACTCCGGAATCTGTTTTCATCTGAAGAATGTAAACTCCTGATTTAAGATTGGTTGCATCGAGCGCAGTTTCATGAGATCCGGCGCCAAGAATTCCCAGCGATTTTGAACTCACCGGTTGACCCAAAGCTGTGAGTAGATTCAATGAAACCTCACTGTTTCCCTGTAAAGAGAATGAAACCTTTGCTGTTCCGGTAATCGGGTTCGGGTAAATATTCAGGGAGATGACTCCCGGCTGCTCAATTACCGATACCGGCGCTTCCATCAGGAATTCACTCGATTCGAAAGAACCAAATTGGCCGCCTTGTTTAATAATGACTCCATTTGATGATATTTCGTAAACACCTGTGCCGTTTGCGCAACAGATACCATTTCCACCGGCGTCATAAATTGTAAAGGTGTAACAATCAGCCTTTGGCAGCGTTATAAATTCGGTGGATAAAGTGTTGCTCAGAGTATAAGGAGCGCTGTTTGCCACAGCAACGCCGAGTGAATTCTTGACATCCCAGGATATATCCTGCGGAGCGTTATCAGTGCGCATAATCAGCTTCACTTCGCTGGTTGATACAGGAGAATTGAGAATTGTAAAATGCAGTGAGTCATTCTTTGGATAATCATCATTCACACTGTTGGGACTGGTAGTGTAAACAATCAGGTCGTTGGTTGCAAGTATATCAAACTGGTATTCGGGAAGGCTGACATTTGCCTTTTCCATACTTCCAAGAGAGCCATTCCAGGTAAAGGTATTAACAACGCCATTGTTGATGCTGTATTTGATGGTCATGCTCGTGATAACATTATTTCCATTATTCCTGACTTTCACAGTCGGACTGACTTTATTCTTACAGGTTTTGGCAGGCACATTCAAAATATTTAAAACCTGGAGGTCGGTATTGTATGGCAGTACCAGCGCATTGGTGGAACTGTTTGCAGTATTAAATATCTCCTTGGTATTTTTATTCTGGACAAACCCAACAGAGGCAATTTGCGTTTTATCATAAACTGTCCCGAATTTCCAGGAACCTTCAAGAAGAACATAATCGCCTGTTACCATTGATGAAGGAATCGGCGTTCCGCTTGAACCGGGCAACATTTTTTTCATGACATTATAGAAATCTTTTTCGCCGTTTGAACCTGGAGCGGAATTGAAATGGATCCATTTTTCGATGATGACATTATGGGCAACCAGCGTTCCGGTAAAATCCTGCGTACAGGTTACCAGTAATGTTGAATAGACTGAATCCTGCGCGGCAGAAAGCCAATGTTTAACCTGAACTGAAATTGGAGAAGGCATTGCATAGCGGTTATTCACGGTTGTCATGTTCCATGCGCTTGCGCTTCCATTATAGTAATTCCCGTCGAGGTTTGATTCCGGAACATAAGTAACTCCGTAATAGTTTACGCGCGCCCCGTTTTCCTGAGGGTTTGCAAGGTTCATCGGGTCGCCTGTTGCAGGCCAGTTTACATGGTAATAGATGGAGGTGAACTTGTCAGGATTTTGGAGTTGCCAGGTGTGGAATGTGGGATTTACTCCGGCACAAGGTCCGCAGGTTGAGGAGGTAAATTCCTCAAGTAGAACGAGCCGTTGAGATTGGCTGTATCCAATAGCGAGGATGCAAAAAAATACTACAATTGATAAAATTCTTTTCATGGGGTTTAAATTAATTGGTTTAACCCACAAAAGTAAGAAAAATCGGGATAGAGATGAAAATGGGGTTTATAAAATAATAGTACATTTGCACCTTAAACCAACTAAAAATCCCAACTATGAAAAAATTTACACTTTTCTTCATTTTACTCACTGCGATCACCGTATATGCTTTTTCTCAAAGCCTTCAGATCACAGACAACAAGGGAGTTATTATTCCGGCTAACTCGGAAATAATCCAGATAGGCTCGCCAGACAGCGGGCAATTGAGTACATACATGTATGTCAAAAACATTGGAACAAAGAGTTTGAATGTTCTTTGCAGAAAAACACAATTTCTGATGCTCGATTCAACAGAAATTACCATGTGCTGGGCAGGAGCCTGCTATCCCGCCAAAACAAATTTGTCTCCGAATGCGCAGTTGATAAACGTTGGTCAAACAATCACCGATTTCGTTGGTCATTACGTTCAGGTTGCCGGTAAACATTTTAAATCGGGAGAAAGTGTTGTCCGGTGGTGCTTTTTTGATAAAGCCAATCCGACCGATTCGGTGAGTGTCCGGATTAAATATACAAGCTTCCCGCTTGGAATTTCTGAACCCGCCGACCGTCAGGCAATGTTATCGAATGTTTATCCTAACCCTGCTTCCGCCGAGGCAAATTTCAACTTTGAATTGCCTGCCGGAAAATCAGGTTCTGTGATTATCCGCGATATCATCGGTAAATCGGTTTACAGTGAAAATCTCCGCGGTTCAACAGGAAAAGTTGTTGTGAATACTATGAATTTTGCCGATGGAGTCTATTTCTGCGTATTGCTGGTGGATGAAAAAATGGTACAAACCCGTAAAATGATTGTAAAGCATTAGTCCGAACCGGTTCGATAAAATGGGCCGCTCCGGATGGGGCTGCCTTTTTTGTTTCATGATAATCTATTTTTCCGATGTTGAAACAGATAATTCTGATATCCAGCCGCGGATAAAGGTAGGTATCTTTTCCGTCTCATAAAGAATGGAGGCAGAAGGATAAACATCAGGCATCATCTCCACAAAGAACCAGTTATTTCCTTTGCCGCAGGATTTGTGCGCAATCAGCATTCCGCGGCACTGCATCCGGTATTTGGCGATTATATTGCCGAAGGTTTCGAGATGTGGGTTAAAAGGTTCATTTAACCGGGCTGCCGAAGCGCGCAACGTAAGCGTGTCGCCTTTCGATACGAATGGAATTGGTTCCGTGTAATAAAGACGAGGTTCTTCGGTAAACTTATAACCTACGGTTTGCTTTCCCTTGATGAAAACCGGCACGCCGTTTTCCCATGTCACACTGTAATCGCGGGTGAAATAAAGGTAAGCGTCGCAGCAGCCAACATCCCCGGTTTTGAGCGCCGTTAAACGTTTATTTTTCAAAGTAAATTTCGCGATGTACTGATAATCCTCAAAAACAAGTTCGAAACTGTCGCGACGGTTCAGATATATTCGCACAATATCCGATTCGCCGCCTGCCGACCCGCTGAAAATGATATCTGTAAGTCCGTCGCCATTAATATCCATTGGATACAGGCATTTTTTCCACTCCTTTACCGAAAATATTGCCGTTGAATCGCCTGTAAATTGAGGATAGTCCGCAGAATGGCTATTCATAAATTTTTCCAACACCTTCCTCTGACCTGATAATGCAAACTTTTTCAGGTTCAGTTTTTCCGGTTTTGGAATATGTGCGTATCGTTTCCAGTAAAACGTATCGGTAGCGGTGGTATAGGTTTGGAGGTTAATCTGGGCATTTGCCAATACTGACTGGATGAGGATTAAAATGAAAACTATTGATGATTTCATAAACCAAAAATTTGAACCACGAAGGTATAAAAAGTGGTTGTTTGAAAAATAAAAAAAACGCCATTACTTAACTTGAATTGCCACGACCTTAAGGTCGTGGCAATTCAAAAATGGATGGTTACTGGACTTATGTCCAAATTGTTTCCTTTTCGGAGTATGCTCAATCTATAACCGGATAAGATAAAACAGGATATTTTTCTTTTTCTAAAGGGAATAATTGCCTATTTTTGTAATAGTAAAAATTCCAACCATGAAAACAATGAAAGCGGCGCCATTGGAAACAACGTTTAAAAATGAGGTTCCCGGAAAAATAAGCGACAGCGAAATATTGACATTTCTTCAAACAAAAGATATTAACTGGGAGTATGTTAAAACCATCAAAGAGCTTACCGACCTCAACGATGACGTTATATCTGATTGGTTAAATGTAAGCGTCAGAACTTTTCGCTCGTACAAACAACCTAAAAATAAATTCAAAGAAAACGTTAAAGAACAGATTTTACTTTTGTTGTCTTTAATTAATCATGGAATCCAGGTTTTTGGTTCTCAGAAAGAATTTAATATGTGGTTAAATAAGGCTAACTTTTTTTTTGACAATGTGAATCCCATTTCTTATTTAAACACCGTAACAGGGATAAGATTTGTTGACGACCGTTTAACTGCCATGGAATACGGGGATAATGTGTAATTTATGGAAGTATTCAGAATTTCTAAAGAAACCCACGCAAATAATCTGAACTCCTCAGGAGGTGAGAACAGGTGGAATAAACGGGGGCAGAAGGTAATTTATACAGGAGCTTCGAGGTCATTATCAACCCTGGAATTAATTGTTCATAAAAGCTCTATCGTTCCCATGGTTCTTTATAAGATAATGGTAATTTACATTGCCGACAACGAAAACCTTGTAAGGCAAATACGGATTAATGAGTTACGGAAGGACTGGCGAACATTAGCTGCATATTCAACCCTCCAGAATATTGGCTCACAATGGTATGATCATCAGGAAACGTTGTTGTTAAAAGTCCCATCTGCCATTATTCCTTTTGAATATAATTACGTTATTAATACTGAACACCCCGATTTTATACAAAAAATACAATTGATCAGGATTGAAGATTACTTCTGGGACGACAGACTGCTATAAAGGAAAACTGTAATAACAAGACCGACTTCCCTGACCTGAAAATTAAATTTGTTGAAAACGTTACCGGTACGCCATGACTATACTTCCACGCTCTTTTTACCTGCGACAGGACGTTGTTCAAATAGCCCGCGAAACGCTCGGAAAATATCTCGTTACCAGTATTGACGGTCAGGTCACAGCAGGAATGATTTGCGAAACCGAGGCATATTCCGGCGTAAACGACAAGGCTTCGCATGCATATCGGGGACGAAGAACTGTTAGAACCGAAATCATGTACGCAGTAGGAGGCACGGCATATATTTATCTTTGCTACGGAATTCACTCATTGTTTAATATTGTCACGAATGAAATGGATATCCCTCATGCAATACTCATCAGGGGAATTATTCCTGAAGATGGAATTGGAATTATGTCGGAGCGGGTCGGGAAAAGTACTTTATCTGCCAATGCAGGGATTGGACCTGGCAAGGTCTCTAAACTACTTGGAATTCATTTTTCGCTTACCGGGCTTGACCTGACGCGAAAGCCTCTTTCAAACCAGTTTGGGATATGGCTGGAAGATCGTGGGTTAGAGAAACCTGTTGGAAATATTTTTCAAGGACCGAGGATTCTCAGTTGCCCTACCGTTTTTGGTTAATGGATAACCCCCAAAAAAAATAGCCGTCCTGAAAGACGGCTATTTTTTGTAAGCAGTTAAGTTTTACTTAACTTTTTTACCAAGTTCTGCGCCAGCTTTGAATTTTACAACTTTCTTGGCGGCAATCTTGATCTCTTTACCGTTCTGAGGATTGCGGCCTTTGCGGGCTGCTCTCTTGGAAACAGAGAAAGAACCAAAACCAACTAAAGCTACTCTTTCTTCCTTGCTGAGAGCATTGCTAATGTTTTCAATGAAAGATTCCAGCGCCCTTTTAGCTTCTGTTTTGGTAATTTTTGCATCCTCAGAAACTGCTTCGATTAATTGAGCCTTGTTCATTTTTACAGGGGTTTAAATTTATACATGATTAATAATCCCTGCAAATATAAGGGTTTTGAAAAAAAAGTCAAGTAAAATACTCTTAAACCCATTGAAAATGTTGATAAAATTGATTATTTGTTAATATCTCCAGCGCCAGAAGGCTTAAATTACCTGCATTTCAGAAAAAAGATAACCGTAACCTCTCATGAAATCACCGGTACTCATCACTTTTCGTCCCTGCAACTGAAGTTCAAGGATACGCAGCCAGCCATCCGGGGTTGTAACAATCAACTGTGTTTTTTCCGATTTGAAAAATGAGCCTGGTTTAAAATTATGGGAACAAAATACCGGCGCAGCCTTAAGAATTTTTATATCATAGTTAATGCAATCTTTCCCGGTAAACGAAGTGAAGGCTCCGGGATAGGGGCTCAGTCCGCGGATAAAGTTAAAAACTGAACCGCCGTTGCGGCTCCAATCAATTCTGCAATCTTCCTTAAATATTTTTGGCGCTGTTTTCAGTTTTTGCAAATCAGTTGCGCTCGATTCCTGTGAAGTCTCTGAAACGCTGCCTGAGCGAATCAAATCAACGGTTTCAACCACAAGCCTGGCGCCGGCAACCATTAGCCTGTCGTGAAGTATTCCTGCAGTTTCTTCCGCGCCAATCGGAAATATTCGGGAAAGAATGATTTTTCCGGCATCAATATGTTCATTCAGGAAAAAGGTTGTTATACCGGTTTCTGTTTCGCCGTTCATAACAGCGCGGTTGATAGGAGCCGCGCCGCGATACTGTGGCAGCAAAGATGCATGCAGGTTGAATGTTCCCATCCGAGGCAGCTCCCATACCTGCCGCGGCAGCATCCTGAAAGCAATTACGATTTGTAAATCTGGATGAAACGAGGAAAGTTCAGCGAGAAAACCAGGATCCTTCAGATTAGCTGGTTGCAGGATTGGAATCTTCACCGTTTCCGCATATTCTTTCACAGGCGATGGCTTTGGTTTTAATCCGCGACCAGCCGGTTTATCTACTGCGGTTACAACTGCCACAACATTCAAACCCGCGGTAACAAGCGCTTTCAACGATGCAACAGCAAAATCCGGCGTACCGAAAAAAATAATTTGTGGATTTTCAATCATAAAAAAAAGCCCGGTTACCCAGGCTGTTAAAGTATATATTCTTAAAAGTTATCCGAAATCTGAAATCTGAAATCCGAAATCTGAAATTCGAAATTACTTCTTAATTTTCCCCTCCATATAAGCTATATTTTTATCAATTTCTCTTCCTTCCATTGACCGCGGATAATCGGCTTTGATTTTTTTATAGACTTCGAGCGCTTTTTCAAAATTTCCAAGTTCCTCATAAGCAAGTCCCGACCGCATTAAAAACAGAGGAGAGGTAAATTCATTCTTTTTCATTTCGGCGGCTTCCTTGTATAAATCAGCCGCTTTTTGAACCTGGTTCAACTCCATATTGGCGTCTCCCATTGCGCCCTTCGCCATTGGACCAACAAATTCATCACTGCTGCTGAATTTGTCAAGTTGCTCAAGCGCCTTGTCAAACTGACCAAGTTTAAGATAACATATTCCTGCGTAATAATGAGAGAGATTGGCTGACTTTGTCATGGCGTATTCATCCATAATCGCAAGAAAACCAAGATATTGCCCATCGCCATTCAATGCTTTTTTCAAAGAATCCTGTTCAAAATACTTTTCAGCCATAAACATCTGGCTTTGAGCGTCCTTTTCTTTAGGGGCAAGATAAAAACGCTTGAATCCGAAAAATCCAAGCACGATAACAATAATCACCCCTAAAACTATCAGAATGATTTTTTGGTATTTTTCAATAAATTGCTCAGTTTTGCTGAAAGCCTCTTCAACTGCAACAATACGTTCTTCGGTTTTGTCAACTTTTTTATCCTGCTTACTTGCCATGTTTTCTGAAATTTGAAGGTGCAAAATTACATTTTTTCCTGAATTAAAGGCATAATTGACCATTTTATTTACTTTTGCATCAAAGCAGAAACTCAAAAACATGAACCTGATTAGTGGTATTGACATTTCGGAAATTAAGGATCCGATAGAATACCTCAAAAATTTTGTAACTGCCGAAAGGTATAGAAGGTTTCTGGAAGTGGTTCAAAACCGTACCCGTTATCTGACCGTTGTTCTTGAAGATATTTTTCAACCGCATAACGCCAGCGCCGTTCTGCGTACCTGCGATTGTTTCGGTATCCAGGATGTCCATATCATCGAAAACCAGAATAAATACGAAGTAAACCCGGATGTTGCTTTGGGCTCGTCAAAGTGGCTTAACCTATGTAAATACAATGGCAGCAGCGACAACACACCCGCCTGTTTAACTCGCCTAAAAGAAAAGGGATATCGCATTGTAGCCACAACGCCACACAAAGACGACTACACACCGGAAAATCTGCCCCTCAACCAAAAAACAGCTCTTGTATTTGGAACTGAGCTGGAGGGACTGACGCCGGCTGCCCTCGCAATTGCCGACGACTATATCAGGATTCCTATGTGTGGTTTCACTGAAAGTCTCAACATCAGTGTTTCTGTGGCAATATTAATACATACCCTGACTTGTCGGCTAAGGGAATCCAATATCCAATGGCGTCTGACCGCCGAAGAGATTGAAAAAATCATGGTTGCATGGCTTCATTCCACAATAACCAAAGATCGCGGCGCTAAAAAATAGAAAAGGCTGTCTCATAATTTGGACAGCCTTTTCCTTTATCAGAAAAATGGCGGTTATTTCGCCGGGATGTTTTTCAGTGTTTCCACCAGGAAATCCCAGAATTTCTGTACGGTAGCAATGTTCACTTTTTCATCAGGGGAATGAGGGAAGCGGATAGTAGGACCGAAGGAGATCATATCCCAGTTGGGGTAAGCGCCACCCAGGATGCCGCACTCAAGTCCGGCATGAATCGCCCTTATTTCCGGGATATTCCCGAACTTATTATTATAGATTTCCTGCATTGTTTTCAGGATTGGGGAATTAGGATTTGGTTTCCAGCCCGGATATGCGCCATCGAATACCGAAGTAGCGCCAGCAAGGTCGAAAACACTCTGGATTTGTTGCTGGAGATCATCCTTGGCAGAATCAACCGAACTGCGAAGCAGGTTCATCAGTTTGATCTCGCCGTTTTCAGCCTTCACTATCGCCAGATTGTTTGAGGTTTCAACCAATCCTATCATTTCATTGCTCATGCGAATTACGCCAGTTGGGCAAGCGTAAACCGCGTTCATGAATTTTATAAGAATGGTATCGGCGATGAGCGATTTGGGTAGTTCAGCCGCAGTTATTTCGATATTCAGAGTTGGCTCAACGGCAGAAAGTTCTTTTTTAATATCAACCGACATTTTCGTCAGACACCCCTTAAAACCCTCAACCTTTGCAGCGGGAATAGCCACGTGGGCAAACGATTCGCGAGGAATGGCATTTCGCAGCGAGCCGCCGTCAATAGTTGCAACTTCTAAACCGTGCTTTAAATGGCTGTGGTACAGAATGCGGTTCATGATTTTGTTGGCATTTCCGCGTCCGAGGTGAATATCAACGCCGCTATGGCCTCCTTTCAAACCGGTCACCTTGATTTTATACCCTTCAAAACCGGCGGGAACAGGCGTTTCCTCGTACTTAAAAGAGATATTCCCGTTTACGCCGCCTGCACAACCAATGTATAGCTCACCTTCATCTTCCGAATCCATATTAATAAGAATGTCGCCCTTGAGAACTCCCGGTTTAAGACCGATTGCTCCTGTCATCCCTGTCTCTTCATCAGAGGTAAATAACGCTTCAACAGGACCATGCTTAATCTCTTTTGATTCAAGGACAGCCATGGCGGCAGCCACTCCCATTCCATTGTCGGCTCCGAGAGTTGTTCCATTGGCGCGCACCCAATCGCCATCAATAATAGTTTCGATTGGGTCATTTTCAAAGTCATGAACTTTATCGCTGTTTTTCTGCGGAACCATGTCAAGATGTCCCTGAAGTATGACGCCTTTCCGGTTTTCCATGCCAGGTGTTGCAGGTTTACGGATAATTACATTACCAACTTCGTCTTCGATGGTTTCAAGCCCAAGGTTTTTGCCGAAATTGTATATGAATTCGCGGATTTTATCTTCGTGTTTTGATGGCCGCGGGATTTGGGCGAGGCTGTGGAAATGCTTCCAGAGCGCGCTGGGACTGAGTTGCAAAATCTCTTTACTCATGATCTTTCTTCTTTGTTGAGGTTAAATAATAAATTATCGTTGAACTTTCAAAATTAGCAATTTATTCGGCTTGACGCCCTGATTTGTTCTGAATTTCGATGAAAGAAATGTACCGTTGCTGATAAAGCAGCGACAGGAATTTTGTTACACGATCTTCGGCTTCATCAGTATTTTCAAACTCTGCCGAAAAAGTCTCTTTCAGCAAAGCGCAAATTGCAGCAACGTTTTTCACACCGTCAATTAACAACCAGGTAGCGCTTCCGAATTTGTCAAGTTTGATCGGAATGTATTTTTCCCTGGCAGGAGGCTGAAACATCCTGGATGAAACAGTGCTTTTAAACCGTGGCATGAGCAGGTTAATATTTCCGTCGTCCCGCGTCTCATAATTCAGCGCCCTCACAGGATGTAATCCCAGGAAATTGGCGTCTTTTAAGATTTTTCTTCTTTTAAAAAAATTCATGAAACTGCTTATCTGGTTAAAACAAGTTGATCTTTCTGAAGGTTCATTAAATCTTTTTCTATAATTATGTCATCCTGCACAGGACTTTAAATTGCACCGGAACAGGACATATTTCATCGCTTTATCAATAGAACAGGTTAAGCAGATAAGCAGGTAATCAAATTTAAAGTCTGCGAATTTATGAAAATCGTAACAATATTGTTTACCCGTCCCCTTTGTTTTTTAATGTAATCATCATATTCAAAATATGAGGTCGGAAAGTCTGGAAATAAGAATAAATGTCACATAATAAGGGATAACAAGAAAATTATTATTTTATGAAGGGGTTTGCATGGTAAATCAGAAAATTACTTTTATCTTTGCACCCCTTTTTGGAAAGAAAAGGATCAAATAAAAACAAATCATAGAAAGCATGAATACGTTAAGTTACAAGACTATAAGCGCCAACGCTGCTACAGTTACAAAAGACTGGGCGCTTATTGACGCCGAAGACCAGACGCTGGGGCGTTTGGCGTCTAAGGTGGCAATGTTGCTGAGAGGCAAAACAAAGCCAAGCTACACGCCACATGTTGATTGTGGCGACAATGTGGTAATTATCAATGCAGAAAAAATCCGCCTGACCGGTTTGAAAATGGAGGATAAAGTTTATTTTGCCCATTCAGGCTATCCAGGAGGACAGAGCGCTACAACGCCGCGTAAGTTGCTTGCAAAAAAGCCAACTGCTGTTGTTGAAAAGGCAATCAGGGGAATGCTTCCGAAAAATCGCCTGGGTCGGGAATTGTTCCGCAACCTTTATGTATATGCAGGCACGGAACATCTTCACCAGGCGCAGCAACCGAAACTAATTCAACTAACCTCAATCAAGTAATATGGAAGTAATCAACACCCTCGGCAGACGGAAGACTGCCGTTGCACGCGTATATCTTAAAGAGGGTTCAGGCGTAATTATCGTTAATGGCCGTGAATTCAAGAATTATTTTCCTACGCCGATTCTGCAGTTCAAAGTTAATGAGCCTTTTGAGGTGACAAATAACCAGGGGAAATATGACGTCAAGGTAAACCTTGATGGCGGTGGTATCCGCGGACAGGCAGAAGCTCTTGCTATGGCGATAGCCCGCGCGCTGTGCGAAGTAAACCCCGAACACCGCCCGCCTCTAAAGGCAAAAGGTCTGCTGATGCGCGATCCCCGAATGGTGGAACGAAAGAAATTCGGACAGAAAAAAGCCCGCAAAAGATTCCAGTTTAGTAAACGTTAGTATTTTCAGATTTCTTAGAACTAAAATATGTCAAGAACAACATTTGATGCATTACTGGACGCCGGCGTCCATTTTGGTCACCTGCGTCGCAAATGGAATCCGGCTATGGCGCCTTACATTTTTATGGAGCGCAACGGGATTCATATCATAGACCTTTATAAAACAATGGCAAAAATTGACGAAGCCGCCGCTGCGTTAAAACAAATTGCCAAAGCCGGCAAAAAAATTCTTTTTGTCGCCACCAAAAAACAGGCAAAGGAGATTGTTGCCGAACATATCAAACGGATTAACATGCCTTACGTTACCGAGCGCTGGCCCGGCGGTATGCTTACAAATTTCGCTACCATCCGTAAAGCTGTAAGAAAAATGAACAGCATTGACAAACTGATGAGCAGCCCATCATATTCAAACCTATCGAAAAAAGAGCGCCTCACAATAACCCGCGAGCGTGCAAAACTCGAAAAAAACCTGGGTTCCATTTCTGATCTCAACCGCCTTCCTTCAGCAATCTTCATAGTTGATATTCTGAAAGAACATATCGCCCTTGCAGAAGCAAAAAAACTCAACATTCCTACCTTCGCAATCGTAGATACAAATTCTGACCCGCGAACCGTAGATTTTCCAATTCCCGCCAATGATGACGCTTCCAAATCAATTTCTCTCGTCGTTGAAACAATGGTAAGGGCTATGGAAGAAGGTCTGGTTGAAAGAAAACTCGAGCGTGACAAAAAAGTATCTGATGATGAACGCGGCGAAGGAGATGAGTTCGAAAGCCGTATGGGCGACAATCTTATTGATATTGATGAAGATGAAGTTGATGAAGATGGCATCAAAATAGTAAAGAAAGATTTCGTTGATACCAAGGTCACTAAAATGAAAGGTCTTGAAACTTCACCGGAAGAACAGGATAAACCCGCTAGAAAACGAATCAGCAAACCAGTAGGAAGATCCAAGAAATAAAGGGAATTTCGATTTTTCGCTACCTTGATTTCGCTCGCTCGCTACCTCTCTATTTTAAAAGTTACTTATAAACTCAAAACTAAGCTATATGAACATTACTGCTGCTGATGTAAATAAATTACGCCAGATGTCGGGTGCAGGGATGATGGATTGCAAAAAAGCTCTTCAGGAAACTGAAGGCGATTTTGACAAAGCAATTGATTATCTCCGCAAAAAGGGTCAGAAAGTTGCCGGCAAACGCGCCGACCGCGATGCCAACCAGGGATATGTTGTCGCCAAAACAACAGACGACAAGACTTATGGCGCCGTTATTATGGTAAATTGTGAAACTGACTTTGTTGGAAAAACCGAAGAATTTATTAAATTTTCACAGGATCTGCTTGATCTGGGGATTGCCAATAAAATCCAGAACGTTTCCGAACTTATGCCCATGAGCCTTGGCGCTACCACCGTTAATGAGAAACTGGATGAACTTCTCGGCAAAACCGGGGAAAAGATCCAGATTGCACACTATGAAGTTATCGAAGCGCCGGTTGTTTTTGCTTATAACCACTTTGGAAATAAATTGGCTACCGTTATCGGTCTGAGTAAGAAAGACGCTACGAATGTTTCCGAAGTCGGTCACGAACTGGCAATGCAGGTTGCCGCAATGAGCCCGGTTGCCGTTGACAAGGAATTTGTTCCGCAGGTTGTGATTGACCGCGAAATCGAAATTGGTAAAGATCAAGCCCGCCAGGAAGGAAAACCGGAGGAAATGGTCGAAAAAATTGCCGTTGGTAAACTGACTAAATTCTTCAGGGAAATGACCCTGCTAAACCAGGATTTTATCAAGGATACAAAGAAAACAGTTCGTCAGTATATTGCCGAAGCTGATAAGGAATTGACCGTAACCGGCTTTAAAAGGCTTCAGTTAGGCGCATAATTCTGAAGATGTATGGATTGGGGGTTATCTAAGTTTTTAGGTAATCCCTTTTTTTTTGATTGAGAAGATTGAGAAGATTGAGAAGATTGAGAAGATTGAGAAGATTGAGAAGATTGAGAA
>JBAXRP010000087.1:0-15790 GCA_037131145.1 Bacteroidota bacterium | reverse complement strand
CCTCGTCCCTCGTCCCTCGTCCCTCGTCCCTCGTCCCTCGTCCCTCGTCCTTCGTCTTTCGTCCCTCGTCCAACTGCTCATAAACCGAATTCCGGCTGATATATTCTGGCACCATCTGTTTCATCTTCCTGATTATGTCATACTCCGTTCCCGTGGTAGCATGGCTGGTAAGAATATCAATATCCTGGCGGACTTCGGCGAGATCTGATTCTCTCACTTTCGCAATCAGAATAAGGGGATGATGGGTGGGAATAGTATTCTCTTCAACATTGAGTAGTTCTTCATAGAGTTTTTCGCCTGGGCGAAGTCCGATAAATCTGATCAGGATGTCTTTGCCTGGGGTTAGCCCGGAGAGTTGAATCATCTTTGTAGCAAGATCAATGATTTTTACCGGTTTGCCCATGTCGAAAATGAAGATTTCGCCGCCTTTGCCGAAAGCTCCGGCTTCGAGAACTAACTGACAGGCTTCGGGGATAGTCATGAAAAATCGTGTAACTTCAGGGTGGGTGATTGTAACAGGGCCTCCCTTTTCAATCTGTGATTTGAACAGCGGGATTACCGATCCGTTTGATCCGAGCACGTTTCCGAATCTCGTGGTGATAAACCGGGTACTCTTTTCCTGATTCATCGCCTGGGTATAAATTTCGGCAATACGTTTTGACGCGCCCATTACGTTTGTTGGATTCACAGCTTTATCTGTGGAAATCATAATGAATTTTCCAACTCCGAATTTCACCGAAAGGTCAGCGATAAGCCTTGTTCCCCTGATATTGGTTAGTACAGCTTCCACAGGATTATTTTCCATCATGGGAACATGTTTGTAGGCTGCTGCATGGTAAACCAGATCGGGACGATATTTTTCGAATATGCGACTCATCCTCATTTGGTTGGCGATATCGCAGAGAATAAATTCGGTTAAAGCGCCCTGCCTTAATTCATTGCTTTCGAGTTCGAGATAATGGAGAGGGGTTTCAGCCTGGTCTATCAGAATAAGTTTTCGCGGCGCAAACCGAACAAGCTGCCTTACAAGTTCACTGCCAATGGAGCCTGCAGCGCCTGTGACAAGGATGGTTTTTCCAGTAATTTCCTGAGCAATTCGTTGTTTGTCGAGTTTGATTTCGTCGCGTTCAAGCAAATCTTCGATATTAATTGTTCGAATCTGGTTAAAACTCAGTTCCCCGTTGATCCACCTGATCATTGGCGGCACGGTAAGCACTTTGGTTTCGTAAATCAGACATTTATCAACGAGCGCCTGTTTTTTTGCCGGTTCAAAGTGCATGATGGCGAGGATGATTTGCGATACTGTATGAGTGGTTAGCAGGTTATCGAGTTTGGCGGATCCGAGGATGTCCACGCCTTCGAGTTTTTTACCTTGTTTCCGAGGATTATCATCAATAAATGCAATCACTTTATACCTGGTTCCCGCGTCGCGGTCGAGGGTGCGCTTGGCTACAATTCCTGCTTCGCCGGCGCCATAGATAATCACGTTTACCTTTTCCCGTTCAGGATGCTGCAATTCAAGGAACGCCAGTTTGACGATAAGCCGGAAGGTAATCATGCCAAAGGAGGTTGCGAGAAAATCAATGATGATTATGGAAAATGGGATAAAAAAGTAGTTGCCAATCAGAAAGTAGGTTATCAGGTTGGTTACAGAAAAGGCAAGGCTTCCTCCAAACACGGCGCCGAAAACGCGAAGAGCGTCGCCGGTGCTTGTATATCGGATTATTCCGGCATAAGAGCGCGCAATCACAAAACTTACCGACCTGATTAACGCCATATACAGTAAAATCTGTGGAAGTGGCTTTAATTCAGAGGGAGGTATTGAGAAATTGAACCTGAGAAGATACGCCAGCATGACCGAACCCATTGCAATGGTCAGGTCAATTAAGAAAATCATCCAGCGCGGGGTATTTTCACGGGTAAATAACATGCGCCAAAAGTAGAAATATTTCGCTGGTAAATATGAACAATTGGCGTTAAATATGAACATTCGTAATATTAACGTACAATTTTTTCTACTTTTGCGCCGTTTATTATATAACATATAAAAAAAAATGAAAGATACAGCATTTACGAAGTTCCACGAATCAATGGGCGCCAAAATGGTACCCTTTGCCGGATACAATATGCCGGTACAATATGAAGGCGTTAACGCTGAACATGAAACAGTCCGCCGCGGCGTCGGGGTTTTCGACGTTTCCCACATGGGCGAATTCTGGGTGACAGGACCAAAGGCGCTGGATTTTATTCAGTGGGTTACTTCGAACGACGCTTCGAAACTCGTTCCCGGAAAGGTTCAGTATTCCTGTTTCCCCAATGAAACCGGCGGAATAGTGGATGACCTGCTGGTTTATATGGTTGATAACCTTAATTATCTGCTGGTTGTGAACGCTTCCAATATTGACAAGGACTGGGCATGGTGCAACAAACAGAATAAGATGGGCGCCACTCTCTATAATGCTTCCGACGAAACAGCGCAGCTTGCCGTTCAGGGACCGCTTGCATTGAAAGCCATGCAAAAACTAACTGATACTCCCGTTACCGACATGGAGTATTATACATTTAAAAAACTCACCTTCGCCGGCGTTCCTGATATTATTTTTGCCACAACAGGATATACCGGATCGGGCGGATGCGAAATTTATATGCCCAACGATGTTGCTCCGAAAATCTGGAATGCCGTATTTGAAGCAGGAAAAGAATTTGGAATCAAACCTATCGGATTAGGCGCCCGCGATACTCTTCGTCTCGAAATGGGTTACTGCTTATATGGCAACGACATAAACGATACTACCTCGCCTATCGAGGCGGGACTTGGCTGGATAACCAAGTTTGCCGATTACAAAGATTTTATCAATAAACCGGCGATACTGAAACACAAGCAGGAGGGAACCGCTCATAAACTGGTAGGTTTCGTAATGGTTGACAAAGGTATTCCGCGGCATGAATATGAAATCGTAGATGCTCAGGGAAATAAAATCGGCGAAGTAACCTCCGGAACAATGGGACCGTCGGTGAAAATTCCCATCGGAATGGGATATGTTCCTGTAGCTTTATCGAAGGAAGGCAGTGAAATTTACATTAAAATCAGAGAGAAGATTTTAAAGGCAAAAGTTGTGAAATTTCCATTCTACAAAGCGTAAAAAAATACGATTTACAATTTATTAACCGCCCACACCCAACTAAAAACCACTTATCACTTAATCCTTAACACTTAACACTTAACACTTAACACTTAATTTGAATTATATGTCAGAAATAGCAAGCAAAATTAAATCGGTTCGCTGGCAGCAGATGATGTTCATCCTGCTGATGGCGCTTTTAGTAGTTGGAACTGACAGTTGCAAGTCCACAGGCAAACTTTCTAAAAAAGATCGCCTGGCACAGATCGAAGCGGCAAAAAAACAGTTACAACCAATCATCAGCGGAGCCTCAACCTTATCGTATGAGGAACAGAAAAGGATAGTGGGCGAAGTAATGGATAAAAATCTGAATGATCCTGTACTGAATTCGATGATCGTGGATGCTCAGCAAAAGCTGAAATCACTGCTTGGCGAGCAAACACAGCAGCACGCGCAGAAAGTAGATGAGGCAAGAGCAAAACTCTACGATATATTGCTCAATAAAGACAATAAATTGGCAGATGAACTGGAAAAAGAAGTGCGCGCCATTAAAGCGCTAAACCTTAAGGAGAGTGAAATTGACGAGCTGATTGGCAGGGCTGAAAAAAAGATTGCCGACATGCGCGCTTCAGGTGGCGGAGCAAATCTACCGGTAAAAGCGCAACTTGAAAATTCCTTTAACTCCATCGTCACATCATCACAAAACGGCGATCTATCTGGCGCAGACAATACAATCCAGAAAACGCTCCAACTCTTTTCATCCGGCGACGCTCCGGTGCTTATCATAATCAGCAGGGAAGGGTCAATAGTGGATTATGATAAACCAACAACCATTCAGCGGTATCTGAATCTGCTGAAGGATACCAAAGCCAACAGGAATAATATTGATGCAATCATGACGGATGCAACAGGAAAAATTAAAGGACTTGATTTAATTAAAAAATAACGAACATGAACAGAATTATTTCAGCAATCATTATGGTTGCGATGTTCGCGGCCGCGAACCGTGCAACTGCCCAGGATAACCTTTCTCCTCAGCGTAAACAGGCAATTGACAGTCTTGCACTTGAAAAGGTGCGCGATCTAAGCAAATATATCAGCATCATCGGCGATAAATCAACTCCGTGGTCGGATGCGCAACGAGTGATTGAACGCGCCGTTGAACTCTTCATGGAAAACAGCGAGATGGGCGTTTCGCGCAAAAACAGCCCGGATGTGAGTTACTACAAAGTGCGTGAATATTTCGACCGGCTGATGCAGCTTAACTACAACAAGGTTAAGATTGACTGGTATAAAATTCAATATGTCAGCGATCTGGTTCGGCAGCCCGATGGAACCTACGTTGGCGTAATCACAATCTATCAGCGTTTTCAGGGATATAACAAGGAAAACGGTCTGGTTTACGAGGATACAACAAAGAAAGACATTACCGTTTATGTAAAACGCAAGGAGACACAGATCGGGGGCCGCCTGATTGGTTTCTGGGATGTGATGCTTGGGGATATCCGCGTAAAAGAAACCAAATAATTTTGATTTGAGTTTACTCCAAAAAGAATAAAAACTTTGGACTAAAGTCCGGTAACCATCCAATTATCTATTGCCACGACCTTAAGGTCGTGGCAATTCAAAGCGCTGGCGAATCGGGCTCTATCCAAAGATTTTTTTTATTGATTATTATCCCGAATAAACTCAAAATTCAAATCTATGAGAAATCTCATAAGGATCTTTTTATTGCTTTTACCAGTTACCGCTTTGGCGCAGGGTTCTATTGGATCATTGATCGGCGACGAGTCGGTTTTCTATGCTCAAACCAAGCAGGTAAACCAGTTTTTCCTGCGCTTCAACGGCGAAGAAGATGTAACCGGTAAGCGTTTATACCCCGGCGAACCCGGATTTCGCGATTTGAAAGCCCGGAAAAAATATCTGAATATCCTGTTTGACAATTCAAGTCAGACGATAAATCCCGACGCCAAATTCGTTTTTATAGAAGATGCGCTGAATAAGAAGAACCCGGCAGCGCTCGATTTTTACGCTCTCGGATGGTTTGCCGAAGCAACCTGTTCCTTCACTTATAAAAAGGAAAAGGTTAATCTGATTCTATATTTGAAGATTGTCAGGCAGAAAGAGGGTTACAAGTGGGTAATTTCAAACGTCTATTTCGATCGTTTTGAATCATGGTTTACCCACCTCAACGATACCGCTAACGTGAAGTATTTTATTCATCCGATGAGCCATGAACTTGATTTTATGAATCTCCATAAGGCATTCAGTGAACCGGAAACTCTTGATTATTATTTCGAACAGAATTACACTCCCGATATGACCGGTTTATTCGTGATGGAGATGAAAAACGGCAACCTGAATTTCGTTTCGGTCAATAACCTGAAATTTCATGTTTTTCAGGTTCCCGGCTGGTATTTTGAACTTTCGTATTTTAACCGCAATGAAAACAATTCTGGTTGGCTGATCTCCAATCTCCTTCGCCTCAGCGAAAAGGAAAAAAAGACGTTAATGGGAAATTACACACATATAAATTGATTGATATGAAACAATTTATCTCTCTGTTGATCATGGCTTTGCTGATCGGAATTATACCAGTATCAGCACAGACCAAACCAACATCTTCTCCAAAAAAGAAAAGCGCTACCGCTTCTCCCGCCAAACAACCTCAGAAGAAAACTTCAACAACAGGACAGAAAAAACCAGCCGCGGGCGGTAAAGCAAATGCTCTGACCTCGAAAGCCGGTATGATTGACGTAAGTAAAATTGATACCTTCAGGTTACAGGTGATTCCATTGGTGAAGTTTTTCGAGAGTTCCCTCAATTTTATTGGCGATAAGCGCAACGATGTAAGCGATATGCAAACTATTATTTCAACAAGCTATCTGAAGTGGTGCTGGGATGACAAGGTTCAGGTGGAAGATGATCTAGATGAAAACCGGCTTGTGCCTCTTTATAAGGATATGCCTGCCTATTTAAGCGATGTTGATTTTTTCTTCAAGGGGGCAAAATTTCTCTATTCTGTTCAGGATGTCAGTCTGGAGGCGAATCCGCAGGGATTTAACTATTTTAAAGTCACCGCCAACCGTAACCTTCGCGCGCTTACCATCAACGGAGATTCGGTTAATTCAAACAAAGTTCGATATATTGAGATTAACTACGATTCCATTAAACAGCAATTGAAGATTGTGAGCGTTTATACTACAAAACTGAATGAAAAGGAGGATATGCGGAACTGGTGGAATAATCTTTCGCCTGAATGGAAAGGTATTCTGGCGGCTGATATGAAACTGGAAGGAACTCTCCCAATGGCGCAGATTGACAGCTTCAACGATTCGCTTGCAATGGTTGGAGGCAAGCCAACAGCTATCATGGGATCGGAGTTTTACGCATTCCTCGACCAAATTGTTCATTCCACAAAGGTTAATCTGTCGGGACGGAAAACGATAGCCGATCTCGCGCCGCTTAATAAGCTGTCGGGGCTTAAAAATGTGAACATTTCCGGTACTGCCGTAAGTGACCTAATGCCTCTGCGAAACATGAACGAACTTGAATCGCTTGATATTTCCAATACAAAAGTTAGTTCTCTGGAGCCGCTGCGTTATTGTATTCTGATAAATCAGTTGCGTATGCGTGGCGCCCCGGTCGGCGATATCTCCGTAATCAAAGCTTTTCAGTCGCTTTCTCTCCTTGATATTGGAAACACGCCGGTTTCATCATTAGACGATCTGTCGGAACTTACCGGAATTACTGATCTCAGGGTTGACCATACGCGAATGAAAGATCTTACGCCAATTGCAGGATTGACCAACATCGAAATGCTCAATATTTCATCCACTTCGGTTGATAACCTAAGCGCTCTGAAAAATATGAAAAACCTGCATATCCTCATGAGCGACAGTACGGCAGTAAGCAGTCTAACGCCGCTTGATAGTCTTGCTGGATTACAACGTATTTTTTGTAACAATTCGAAAATCAATCAGAAAGCCGCGCTGAATTTTTTGAAGAAACATCCTGACGTTTCGCTGGTTTACGCTTCGAAAGAGCTGGCGGCATGGTGGGACGGTATGACCCTTGAGTGGCAGGATCAGTTCAATTTTTATATGACTCTGAACAATCCGCCCACAACGGAACAACTTCATAAACTGGTATTGCTCGACTCCATCAACATTACCGGTCGCGCTACAATCGTCTCACTCGATCCGATGAGTAAAATGATTCTGCTTAAAGTTCTCTATTGTCCGAGTACCGGAATCACCTCGCTTGATCCGTTGAAAGATCTTACGGAACTTCGCGTTGTTAATGTTTCAAACACTAAAGTAACTACTCTTCAGCCTTTGTCTGGAAGCGCCAATCTCATAACAATTTACCTCGATAATACCCCGGTTGCCGACCTGACTCCATTATATAATTTGAAAAATCTCCGGAATATTTATGCCGATAATACAGGCGTGGATGATAATCAGGCGGATAAATTTGCGGCGAAAATACCGGGATGTCTGCTCGTATATCAAACTTATGAAAACACTGACTGGTGGAAAGGTTTGAGCAAAGCCTGGAAAGATGTTCTGCTTCAGCAGGTGAAGATCACCGGAATACCTGACAAGAATCAATTACAACAAATTTCAGGATTGCCAAAGGTCATTATCTCCGAAAATTTTGAAATATCGGATATCTCAGCGCTGCTGCATCTTACGCGGTTAACCGAGCTGCAATTTTCCGGCACAACCGTATCAAAACTTGACCCGGTTGCCCAAATGTCAAAGTTGCAAATCCTTCGTTGTCCGAAAAATCCCATTACTTTGCTAACGCCGATAGCAGGACTTTCAGCGCTCATCGAACTTGATTTTTCCAATACTCAGGTAGAAGATATTGACGCGCTTCAGAATATGATACAACTGGAAACACTCAAATTCAGTGGAACTCAGGTTAAAAACCTGAAATATCTGCAAAAACTCGTCAACCTGAAGGTGATCGAATTTTTCAACACCCGCGTAGGAAATGTTGATGTGCTGGATGAAATGAAAAAACTCCAATCGGTAAAGATGTTCAATACCAAAGTATCGGCAAAACGGGTTGAAAAACTGAAAATGAGCCATCCGGGATGCGAGGTTGTTTATTATTGATTGAATGAATGAATGAGGCAAATCAACGTTTTTCATTCGGTAGAGGTTTGTTTTACGCCAAGGCTTTTTGGCGATATTCAAACCAAAGAGAACTACATTGTTGCGCTTGTTGATATTCTCCGCGCCACCACTTCTATTTGCGCAGCCTTTGAGAACGGCGTGCAGCGCATTATTCCCGTTGCAAACCTGGAGGAGGCAAAATCAATGAAGGAGCAGGGTTTCCTTGTCGCTTCGGAACTTGATGGAAAAAAACTCGATTTTGCCGACTTTGGCAATTCGGCTTTCAACTTCACGCGTGAATCTGTCGGAGGTAAAACCCTGGTTTATTGCACCACTAATGGCACCCGCGCCCTCGACATTGCCCGGCATGCCGAAAAAATTGCCATCGGCGCCTTTATCAACCTCACAGCGCTTACTGAATGGCTGCTTCGCCAGAAAAAAAATATTGTAATTCTTTGTTCAGGATGGAAAAATAAATTCTGCCTCGAAGACGCCCTCTTTGCCGGAGCTCTCGCTGAAAAGCTGCTTGAAAATTCCTCATTTTGCACTCATTGTGATTCAGCCCATGCCGCAATAGATTTATGGAACATGGCAAGCGCCGATCTTCCCGGATATATTGAGAAAGCCGCTCATCGCCATCGTCTGAAAAAACTTGAACTCGACGATGTTATTCCATATTCATTACAACTTGATACAACCAAAGTGGTGCCTGTGTTTGAGGGGAAGGAGATTCGGGATGAACAGTAAACAGTAGAAAGTAGAAAGTAGAAAGTAGAAAGTAGAAAGTAGAAAGTAGAATAATAGAATTATGCCGACATTTAGAAACATTTTTATTATGTCAATAGCAGTCATTGGCTTTTCTTTTAAGCAACAGGCTCAGGAAACCAAATTGGAAGAGAAGGATAATTTCAAATATCTTACCGAGCAATTCGGCGATGCAAAGATTCTGCGATACCAGGTTACCGGGTTTGATTCGCTGAACCTGAATCAGAAGAAGCTGGTCTATTATCTTAGTCAGGCGGCTTTATGTGGCAGGGATATCATTTACGATCAGAATTACAGGTTTAACCTGCTGATCAGGAAAACGCTGGAGGGAATTTATCAGGATTATTCGGGCGACAGAACCGGCGATGATTTCAAAAAGTTTGAAGTTTATCTCAAACGCGTCTGGTTTTCAAACGGTATTCACCATCACTATTCTACCGAAAAATTCCTGCCCGAATTTTCTCCGGATTACTTAAAAACACTCATCAAAGGAACCAAACCTGAATCTCTTCCTTTATCGAAAGGACAGAATGTTGAAGCGTTTATCTCTGAAATTTCACCGCTGATTTTCAGTCCCGATGTTGCGCCAAAACGTGTGAGCCTTGATGATTCAAAGGATTTGATTCTTAGTTCAGCTTCCAATTTCTACGAGGGAGTTACCCAGGCAGATGTTGAAAAATACTATGAAAACCTTCGCGCTTCTGCCCGGAAAGAAAAAAAAGATACGCTGATCTCATTTGGATTGAATTCAAAGGTTGTGAAGAAAAATGGCAAGGCGACCGAACAGGTTTACAAAGTTGGCGGACTTTACGGTAAAGCCATTGAGAAGATAGTTTTCTGGCTTGAAAAAGCGTTGCCAATCGCTGAAACGCCAGAACAACATGCTTCGATAGAAAAACTGATTGAATTTTACCGCACAGGTAGTCTGGTATCATGGGATGAATACAACATTGCCTGGGTTAAAGATCAAACGGCTCTCGTTGACTTTGTCAGTGGTTTCATGGAAGTTTACGGCGACCCAATGGCAATGAAAGGTTCATGGGAGTCAATCGTCAATTTCAAGGATGTGGAAGCTACCAAGCGTACCGTAATCCTCAGCGAAAATGCTCAGTATTTTGAAGATAATTCACCGGTAGCGCCTGAATACAGGAAGAAAAAAGTGAAAGGCGTTACAGCAAAGGTGATAATCACCGCGCAGCTTGGCGGCGAAAGCGATCCGACGACGCCGATCGGCATCAATCTGCCCAATGCAAACTGGATTCGGAAGGAGCATGGCTCCAAATCGGTTACCATGGATAATATTACTTACGCTTACGATCAGGCGTCGCAGGGAAATGGCTTTCTTGAGGAGTTTGCTGCCTCGCCGCAGGAGATTGACCGGGTGAAGACTTATGGTCACCTTGCCGGAAATCTTACCACCGATCTGCATGAATGTCTCGGACATGGTTCCGGTCAGTTAAAGTCGGGTGTTAGCGCTGACGCGCTGAAAAATTACCACTCCTCCATCGAGGAATCGCGCGCCGATCTGTTTGCCCTCTATTACATCATGGATCCGATCATGATTAAACTTGGTTTATTTTCTGATGAGAAGGTAGCGCAGGCAGAGTACGACAACTACATCCGCAACGGGATGATGACTCAGCTCGTGCGCATTCAGCCCGGCAAAACTATCGAGCAGGCTCACATGCGCGACCGGGCGTTGATTTCGCACTGGATTTACGAAAAGGGCAAGGATAAAAAGATTATTGAAAAGGTTACCAGCGCCGGCAAAACCTCTTTCAGGGTGAATGATTATGCCGGGATGCGGCGCCTGGTTGGCGAATTGCTCAGGGAAATCCAGCGGATTACCTCCGAAGGCGATTACGACGCCGCCAAAACATTGGTTGAAACTTATGCCGTTCAGGTTGATCAGCCCTTGCATAAAGAGGTTCTTGAGCGCTACCAAAAGTTGAATATTGCCCCTTATGCCGGATTCATAAATCCGAATTACTCGCTAATCATAAAGGGCGATACAATTGTTGATGTGACAATTGAATATCCCGATGATTTTGCAAAGCAGATGCTCCATTATTCCAAGAATTTCTCTTTTCTCCCAGCCCGTTAACCTGTGAAGAAAATTCTCCTTTTTTTCCTCCTGATTCTGCCTACCGTCCCGTTTCAGATCATTCGCGCACAGAAAAATGATTCGAAGGATTATTTCAGGTCGCCTGTGAATTTTCCTATAACAATGGCGGGGTCTTTCGGAGAAATCCGTCGGAATCATTTCCATTCGGGCATTGATATCCGCACGGGAGGCGCGGAAGGGAAACCAGTGTATGCCATTGCCGACGGATACGTTTCACGGGTAAACATTTCGGGAACCGGATTCGGGAAAGCGCTGTACGTAAGTCATCCAAACGGTTACACTTCGCTGTATGCGCACCTTCAGCGATATGCAGGTCCGATTGCGGCGTGGATTAAGAGTCGTCAATATTCAAACGAATCCTTCACAATGGACGCTGAGGTTCCGCCGGGCGAATTGAAAATAAAGAAGGGCGATTTGATTGCCTATTCGGGAAATTCAGGCGCTTCGGGCGGTCCGCATGTTCATTTCGAGATTCGCGATTCTAAAACACAGGAGATCGTTGATCCGCTGGATTTTGGATTTGTAAAACCCGACAACTCCTTACCAGGAATAACAAGCGTGAGTATCTATCCGCAGGATAACTGCGCGCTGATAAATTTCTCCGATCATCAGGTAACGCTGCCGGTTGTGGGAAATGCCGGAATTTATTCAATTAACCAGCATGATACCGTGAAGGTAACCGGAAATATCATCTTTGGCATTGCAACCTCCGATGCAGCCGATGGCGGTTTGAAAACCGGCGTGAATGTGATTCAATTATCAGTTGATGGGATAACGGTATTTTCACAGGATATCAACCGGTTCGCATTTGCCGAAACCCGTTATGTCAACAGTATTCTTGATTATCCGGCTTTTGTGCTGAATAAACGGAAAATTCAGCGATCATACATTGCGCCAAACAATAAGCTCGGTGTTTACGCTGATGTAAAAAACCGGGGAATTGTTAATTTTTCAGACTCGAAGCCGCATAAAATCAAATATGTTGTTAAGGATGCCTTCGGTCATTCTTCGGAACTGATATTCTGGGTGAAGAGCCATCCGCCGCCAAACATCGGCGCCAGACCAGGGAATGGCGGCGAAGCGGTAAATGGTTCAGATCAAAAGTTTACATTTAAAAATGACAATCAATTTATCAGAGATAACTTAAAGTTTGAAGTTCCAAAAGAGGCTGTTTATGAGGATTTTCCTTTCATTTATCAGGAATCAGCCTCAGTAAGAGGTTCATTTTCTCCGGTTCATCGCCTGCACAATAAACTCACGCCGCTTCATACCTGGTGTAATCTTTCGATCAGATGTAACGATCTCCCGCCGAAACTTACTTCCAAAGCCTTGATAGTTTCGGTTGTGGCGGGCGATAAATTCTCGACAGTTGGCGGGAAATGGGAAAACGGATGGGTGACAACAAGAATTCGCGACTTTGGGAATTATACTGTCGCCGTTGACACAGAACCGCCGGTAATTAAGCCTGTGAACATTTTTAAGAATAAGAATATCAGGAAGCAATCTTCAATAAGAATGTTAATTTCAGATAACCTCGCCGGGATAGATTCCTACCGTGGAACTTTGAACGGCAAATGGATTCTGATGGAATACGACGCCAAAACCCGGTCGCTGGTTTACGCCTTCGACGACCACATCAAAACCGGAAAAAACCAATTTGTGCTGACTGTGACAGATGCGGTGGGGAATACGTCGCGATACGAGGCTGCCCTCATCAGGTAAGGTTATTCTTTTTCCTGGATATTTACCAGAATTGCGCGATTGGGGACACGCCATGGCATGTCCCTACACTTGCCGTTTTACCACTTTCCCGTTTTCTTCATCAGGTGTGCAGATAACTGGCAAACGCATAATTTTAATTTGAAACCAAATTGTATTTTTGTCAAAAGTAAACCCAGGTATTCCTATAATCATCAGCGCAAAAACCAGAGAAACTTTAAAAAAGGAAATTTCCGACAGTTTATCCGGCGAGGCAGAGGTAAAAAAAATCTTTGTCTGACTACATTATGCCATTAAAAATTTCCGCCTTTAAAGTATCCTAATGTACAGTCAACTCCGAATGATCTGATTCACGCCCGGGCGGATGATCCAGGAAACCTTTTCATCTTTCAATAACCAATAAAGTTTCGCTGCCATTTTCACATTTCACATTTCACATTCTTAATGGTTCTATCACTCAATTGGTCGTTAAATTTTGATTTTTTCCTGATTTTCCATCGTGTCCATACTTTTTTATGATTAATCAGGGTTGTGGCATAAAAGTGAAGGGTGTGTTGATTTGGTGAATGAATGTGAGATGTGAGATGTGAAATCTGAAATGTGAAATCTGAAATTCTCTTCCCCCCAGAAATTCCTATTGATACCAATGAAACCATGCAACAGTGATTCTGGTAGCCCTGAAAGGGCGATACCTTGTTCACGAGAAATTCAGACTGTTTTGTTTCTTCTAATTCTTCTCTGTGACGCTTCGAGTAACATTCGGGGCTTTTCATGTAACATTGAGAAAAGTGTGCTTTGCATTTTCCTATTGTATCATTTCGACTACCTTTGTGAGCGTATAAGTGTTATCTTCGGAGGTTTTTGCGAAAAAACGTGTCGGTTATCTCTGTTTATTTTTTTTCACAGCAGAAATAGGCAAAGAATTATCAAAGGACACAAGATCACAGAAGCGTTAAATGCGGAACCTTTTAAACTTTGGTTAGCACAAGTTGGATCAGACAGATTAGATGAAATTGAAAATCCTGAATTAACGCCACTTCATTCACGCGAATTGCATAAAACTAAAGGGTATCCTGATGCAAACGAGAGCTATTTACCAGAAGAGAAGAATAAAAAGGAATTAAAAGGTAGAAAATAACCAGCAATATGCAAGAAACCATCCTCATCCTCGACTTCGGCTCGCAATACACCCAACTTATCGCGCGGCGGGTAAGGGAACTGAATGTTTACTGTGAGATACATCCATACAACAATTTCCCGGTTCCAACTGAGCAGATCAAAGGCGTGATACTTTCCGGAAGCCCCTTTTCGACGCGCGATGAAAATGCTCCCTTTCCCAACCTCGACGGCGTCAGAGGAATAAAACCGCTGCTTGGCGTATGCTACGGCGCGCAGTACATCGCTCAATCATCGGGCGGTCATGTTTCTCCGTCGAAAATTCGCGAATATGGCAGGGCAAATCTAACTTTCATTGACGCCGAAAGCAAACTGCTGAAAGGCATGTCGGTGAGCGCTCAGGTGTGGATGTCGCATGCCGACACTATCCTTGACGCTCCTGATAATTTCGCGATCGAAGCGGGCACATCCGACGTAAAGTATGCCGGGTACAGGGTAGAAGGCGAAAATACTTATGGAATCCAGTTCCATCCCGAAGTTTACCATACCACCGACGGCTTGACGCTATTGAAGAATTTTGTGGTTGATTTATGCGGTTGTAGCCAGTCGTGGACGCCAGAATCTTTTGTTGAAACTACCATTGCCGACCTGAAACAGAAACTTGGCGACGATAAAGTCGTTCTCGGATTATCCGGCGGCGTTGACAGCTCAGTTACTGCAATTCTCCTAAACAAAGCAATAGGAAAGAACCTCTATTGCATTTTCGTGGATAACGGTCTTCTCCGGAAAAACGAATTCGTGAAGGTGTTGGAGCGCTATAAAAAATTAGATTTGAACGTAACCGGCGTGGACGCCTCCAACCTGTTTCTCGAAGCCTTGAAAGGCGTTACAGATCCTGAGAAAAAGCGCAAAATCATTGGAAAAACCTTCATTGATGTTTTCGATGCAGAAGCCCATAAAATAAAGGATATAAAATGGCTCGCACAGGGAACGATCTATCCCGACGTAATCGAGTCGCACTCAGTAAAAGGTCCTTCAGCCACCATAAAATCCCACCACAATGTGGGCGGTTTGCCGGAACACATGAAAATGAAAATCGTGGAGCCGCTCAACACTCTCTTCAAAGACGAAGTACGAAAAGTCGGCAAAACCGCAGGTCTTGACGATGAATTTATAAATCGCCATCCATTTCCCGGACCTGGACTTGCCGTGCGTATTCTGAGCGACATTGACCGTGAAAAGGTAAAGCTGCTTCAGGAGGTTGACGATATTTTCATCAGCCTGCTTCGCACACATGGATTGTACCATGCCGTTTGGCAGGCTTTTGCGGTTCTGCTCCCGGTTCAGTCGGTAGGCGTGATGGGAGATGAACGCACTTATGAGAATGTTGTAGCTTTGCGCGCAGTAACTTCAACCGACGGAATGACCGCCGACTGGGCGCAACTTCCTCATGAATTTCTGGCAAAGGTTAGCAACGAAATCATCAATAAGGCGAAGGGCGTGAACAGGGTTGTTTATGATATTAGTTCGAAGCCGCCGGCAACGATTGAGTGGGAGTAAAATGGCGAGATGGCGAAATAGGGAAATAGGGAAAACTGCTTATCTGATTTGTCCAGAAGTAAATATGTTTGCATATTGCAGGTATTGCGAAGAATAATGTCACCCCTTCGGGGTTTAAAACAGGCTTTACAATTTTTTCTATAATCATATCACCCCTTCGGGGTTTGAAAAAATTCGACTATAAAAAAGGATGATTAGTTGCCAAATCCCGAAGGGATGACATGATTGTAGATTGAAAAGATTGTTTTTGAAACAGA
>JBAXRP010000086.1:0-15984 GCA_037131145.1 Bacteroidota bacterium | reverse complement strand
CCCAATAAACATTTTATCTAATCGAAGTTTTTGCAAACCCCGAAGGGGTGGCATGATTATAGACAGAATTAAAAGACCCGTTTTAAACCCCGAAGGGGTGGAATTATTCTTCATAATACCTGCTATCCAAACTTATTTTCAACCTTACCTAAGCAGATAAGACGTTTAATTAATTACTTCCTTCCAATATCTTCTTTGCTTTTATTGATCAGATGAATATTGTCAATTACCATTGATTTATCAACCGCTTTGCACATATCGTAGATTGTCAGAAGGGCAACCGAAACCGCTGTGAGGGCTTCCATTTCGATTCCGGTTTGACCGGTGCATTTTGCAAGGCTTTCAATCAGGATTCCTGTTGAATCGAGGTGCGCCTTTACGCTGAGTTTGGATATTTGCAGCGGATGGCAAAGGGGAATCAGTTCGCTGGCGCGTTTTCCCGCCTGAATGCCCGCGATTTCAGCAATGGTGAGAACATCGCCTTTTTTCATCTTGTTTTCTCTTATCAACGCAAGGGCTTCAGGGTTGAGAATAATATGCCCGGAGGCGGTTGCAGTTCTGATATGCAGTGGTTTTCCGCTTACGTCAACCATGTTGGCTTTGCCAAGATCGTCAACATGGGAGAGAGATTGTTTATCGTTTGGCGCCATATAGTTGAAATTAAAAATTGAGACTTGTTCGGCAACTTAAAAAATTTGGCTAAAGCCAACTGAGAATTATCAATTACCCACGACCTAAAGGTCGTGGCAATTCAAGTGGCTGGTAAACCGGGCTTTGGACAAATTTTGATTTTTCTGATATTATCCTCCAATGTTATAAAAGTTCCCTGTCACGCTGACGCTGCCTTTTTCCGGTTTCATACCAACGGCTTTGTTCATTGCATTTCTGACTCCAAGTTCACGGATGCTGTATTGAATATCGCTGAACAGGCAGGGGCGGATCAATCCATTGGCAGTAAGCCGGAGTTTGTTGCAGCGGCTACAGTCGCCTCCGTGCCCGTTTTCGACTATAGTAAAGCGACCGTCAGCAAGACTCATTTCGTGGATAAACCGAACCTCCAGACCATTCGAACTACAAAAATCTTTCACCGCTAAAGCATCTGGTTCGTCGGAGGAATTACGGACAACACAATTGATTTTTATCGGCGTCAGTCCCGCCCTCTTTGCAGCTTCGATTCCATCAAGTACTTTGCTTAATTCACCTCCGCGCGTTGTCACCCTGAACTTTTCCCGATCGAGCGAATCAAGGCTTATATTTATGCGATGAAGTCCGGCAGCGGCAAGTGGTTCCGCAAAATCGGCGAGAAGAATGCCGTTGGTTGTAAGCGCTAAATCTTCTATTCCACTCACAAGCGCTATCTGTTCAATTAACGAGACAATGCCCTTTCGGATTAACGGTTCCCCGCCGGTTATTCGAACCTTGGAAATACCCATCGCTACAGCCTCGTAAACCACATCAACAATTTCTTCGTAACTGAGAATATCCGAATGGTTCATAAGGGTAACGCCTTCCATCGGCATACAGTAGCTACAACGGAGGTTACAGCGGTCGGTGACCGAAATTCTTAAATAAGATATTCTGCGATTAAATCGGTCGTACATTTACCACATCTCCCTGATTAATAATAGTAGCGCCGATTTCCATTATCATGATACCATCGGCAACAGTAAATGCGTTAATATGAGCCGAGCCATGATAATCAACCGGAAAGACTGAGCCATTGCGGATTTGAATGGGAATCAGCGATTTTCGATCAGAGCTTCGACGTGAAAATCGGCGACCCATCGGAAGGATGAACTCTTTCGGCGAATAGTTATGCCCCATCATTTTCAGCAGAAACGGTTTCACAAGGACTTCAAACAAGACGAAAGAAGAAACCGGATTTCCGGGTAATCCAAAAATATATTTGTTACCGCGACGACCAAAAACAGTTGGTTTTCCTGGTCTGATGGCGATACTTTTAAAAAGGATTTCGATGCCGAGTTCCTGCATAACAGCGGGAACAAAATCAAAATCGCCCATTGAAACGCCGCCGGTAAGCAGCACAAGGTCATTCGCCTGCATGGCTTTTTCGATGATGTTGCCAAGCGAGCGAACATCATCGGCGGCAATTCCATAATATACAGGAACGGCTGGAACCATGCTTATCTGGGCTTCGAGTTGCCAGGCATTCGAATTTCTTATCTGCGCTTTCCCTGGAACAACCGAAGGTTCAACCAGCTCATCTCCCGTTGAAATAACGCCTGTTTTTGGAAGTCGATATACCGAAGGATTTACAACGCCAACACTTGCCAATACTGCGATTTGCGCCGGTCTGATCATAATTCCTTTTTCCAGAACGATATCGCCCAACCGGATATCCTCTCCTTTAAAGCAGATATTTTTTGCAGTTCCCTCTTTGATAAATGCAACCTTATCAACGGTGTGTTCAACTGTATCTTCTACCATTACAACACAATCGGCGCCTGGTGGAACCATAGCGCCGGTCATGATCCGGGAACATAAGCCGGGCAGGATGTTTTTTTGGGGAACTATTCCGGCGGGGATAGTTTCAATAATCTGTAACGGAAACCGGACCTGGACATCCTGCATCATGCAGGCAAATCCATCAACTGCGGATTTGTCAAAAGGAGGCATATCAATATCAGAGGTGATATCTGATGCAAGAATTCTTCCTGAAGAACCGGTGAGTGAGATATTTTCAACCGCAGGAAACACGGGCTGTTCCAAAACTATTTTTAATGCTTCCTCAAAAAAGATCATACGTTAATTATTTATAAACCTTACCGCAGTAGCTTTAAAGTGTAACCGGCATGTTTTTCCGGCAGTCAGTTCAAAATGTTCAACCGATTCATGAGTGACAAGAGCATGAAGTTCAATTCCGATGTCAACAATTACATCGAGACCGCCGCGGGTGGGAATAATTTCCACTATTCTGCCTTCAAAGTTATTGGTAGCGCTGGTATCCACAGGTTCCACCGAAAGAAAGATATCTTCCCCTCTGATAAGAATAAAACCCTCTCCTTCGGTACTTTCACTGACTATGCGAATTGCAATATTTTCATTAATATGCGCAAAGGTAACTCTATTCACGGTAGCGAGCGTAGCGCGAAAAAAGTTCCTGATTCCAATGAAATTGGCAACGAACTCGTTTACAGGTTGATGAAATACTTCGGAAGGGCTTCCGACCTGAACAATCCGCCCATCCTGAATTACGGCGATCTTTGTTCCCAGCGAAAGCGCCTCTTCATAATCGTGAGTGACATGCAAAATGGTTTGCCCGCAGGCATGAATCTTCCTGAGTAATCGCCGGAGTTCGCTTTTCAGTTTTGAATCGAGCGACGAGAGCGGCTCATCGAGCAGCAGTATCAGCGGATTTTGCACAAGACTTCTGCCAAGAGCAACACGCTGCAGCTCGCCCCCTGAAAGAGTAGAAGGATAACGGAGTAACAAATCTTCAATGCCTAATTCAATGGCAATATGATTGATTTTAATTTGCTTTTCCTTTTTTGTCAGCGGCATTCCATGCAGAGAATATGAAATATTTTCGGCAACCGTAAGATGAGGGAAAACTGCGTGATCCTGAAAAACAAGCCCGATTCCGCGATGCTGAATCTTTTCGTTAGCGATCTCCTTTTTTTCGAGCGTAATCGTACCGCTATCTGGAATTACAAGCCCTGCAATTGTTTCAAGGACTATGGATTTTCCTGCTCCCGACTCTCCAAGCAGGATGAAGTAATCTCCTTTTTCGACGGTAAACGATACTGACTTCAGAGAGAAATCGGGGAAGGTTTTGGAAACGGAGTCGAGGCAGAGCAATTGGTTGATGTATTAGGTTTTCTTTTCGCGGGCGAGCCAGCGAAGGAGAATAAATAAGGTAAGCGATATCAGGATAAAAAGAACGGAAACCGGACGCGCATATTTTAATCCGAAGGAGCCGAATCGTTCATAAATAAGGATGGGTGTGATCATGGGGTGATATGCTACCACAATAACCGCCCCGAATTCGCTCATTCCGCGGGCAAACATCATTATCAGACCGGAAACAATATTTCGCCATGCCAGAGGTAGCGAGATGGAGAAAAACACGCGGGTTGGCGAGGCTCCGAGCGTAAGAGCAGCTTTTTCGAGCCGCACCGGAACGCCGGAGAAACCGTCCCTTGCGGCATTTATTAAAAACGGAATACTCACAAAAGCCATGGCAATGGAAATTCCCAGCGGATGCCCAACGAAATTTAATCCAAGAGCCGATCCCATTTTTCCCAGAGCCGAATCTCGCGAAACAAAACCAAGAATGGCAATACCGGCTGCTGAATGTGGAATTACTACCGGCAGGTCAATAATCCCGCTTACCAGTTTTTTAAATGGAAAATTTCTCCTTGCAAGTAGATAAGCCAATGGAATTGAGGCAAAGGCGAAAAAGAGAGTTCCTGCCAGCGACGTCCAGATGGTTAACCAGATACTTTTCCTTACTTCCGCTTCATTGGCTGTTTCAAAGAGTTGGTTGGGTGTGGTATTTAAAAACATTCCCAGCAGCGGCGCGATGATAAAAAGAAGTACCAGGGCGCCGAGGATGTAAAAAATAAGATGAATAGCCGAAATTTTCTTCAAATTAGTTGGTTATTTTTTGCCATGTAAGTTCATTTCTATTATTTCTTTTAATTCATCCTTTGTGAATGTTTAAGTGGCGCTTTTTGATGTGCAAATATTTTTTTCATATTTCTATTGCCGTATGAAAATTTCCTTTCGTTCCTAAGAAACAAAGGCGCATAGAGGCAACGGATTTTCAAATAATCCAATTTTGCATCTTTGCGCCTTCGATGGAAAAGGAACAAATGTTTTGAAGGAATTCTATTCAATCATCAGTTTTCCATTCAGATTAAGATTTTTCCCTTTGATCAGGTAAATATACATGCCGGATGGCAGGTTGTTTCTCTCAATAGTAGTTGAAGTAGAAGTAACCTGTTGGCGAAAGACCTCTTTGCCGACAAGATTCAGGAGAATAAATTGAGTGTCATCGGAAGGGCTAACGCCATCAATAACAATCCGGGCGGTGTTTTTCAAGGGGTTTGGGATAATCCGAACAACCCGGGTTGATTCCGAAGGTTGATCCTGAATATCGAGAATGGGTGAACATTGGGTTCCAACTGCGTTTCCCCAGGTTTCGGAACCTTTTTTGAAGTAAACCAGTTTGTTATATTCCTGTGAATCGGTGTCGCCCCTGAAATATTCAGATTGTCCAAGACCTTCGGAATAGCCGCGGTTTACAGTAACGCTTCCCATTGGAATAATGAAGCAGGAATTTAAAAACCGATATTTGTCCTCCCCGATTTTTTTGGTCTGGCGGTTATTCATTGCCTTCATAAACCTGTCGTATTGGGAGGCGTAAGTGTTTTTTCGGACAAACTGATCGGGATAGCGCATGATAGTTGAATCGCTTGCCATTGTAGTAAACTTGTATTTTACCGTCAGGGTATCATGGATATAGACATGAGTGTTTCCCGGAGTTGTAACAGTACTGCGGCATCTGTCGAATTTGTACAAAGCCGAATCGGTATTGGTTCCATACAAAGTTTTCACGATAACAGTTTGAATCTCCTTCCAGGATGAGCTTGGATTACCGATATATGAATTGATATATCCTGAATAATGAAGCGCATCTCCGATATTGAAACTATAAACATCTTTCCATCCAAATTCCTGAACGCCAATCACCGGTTTCAACTTACCAACTATGGTGTAGTTTGTAGTGTCAAAAGGAACATTGACCATATCGAAAGTTCTGGAAAGACCGTAATGCTTACTCATTACAAATGTTTTCCCATTCCATGGATTTATCTGCGGAGTGCCATCGTTACGTTTTGCCTGGAGTTCCACTTTCATAACTTCATCAAGTACGCCCATCACAGAATCCTGACCCACGAAAATAACTTTGGCTTCGAGGAAGATTCCACTTGTGACTTTGGCGAATCTCCATGTAGTATTAAGCAGGGCTTTGGTATTGACATAAACAGTATCATTATTTTTATTAAAGAAAAGAAACATTCCATCACTTTGTCGTCTGTAAATTTTCCTTCCAAGTATTGAACCCTCGGTAGTATCGCGGCAATCAGCGGCGGTGTCGCGGATGGTGGCAAAAGAGTAGAAAATGGTGTCGCCATTTCCAACTACAGTTGCGCTCGTTGTTTTATAAGCCTTTAAGGTGGTCAGGTTCATTTTCTTGTAGAATGTGGGACCGGCTGAGCAAATGTTGGTGTAGTTCTGGGCAGTTAACCAGACAGGAGCGATAAGCAACAAGGTAAATATGATCTTTTTCATTGTAGATAGATTTTTTGCAAAAGTAACGAAAAAAGTATTTTATTTGATTTTTTTCAGCGCCTCATCTGTTGCCACAACCAAAGGACTGATGCTGATCTCAGCTCCAACTGCATTTTTCATCCATAACTGAGGAATAAGTCTGCCTGCAGAATAGATGCGCAATACTTCATCGGCGAAATTTTTTCCTTTGAGAAATTCGTCAATCTGGAAGTCAATGAGGTGACCAACCGGATAGTTGGAAAGGTAGAGAGGATTATCAATCATGTGTGAATATATACCGAGAATGGCTACGTCCTTAATCCCGAATACCGGCGCATAATACTGGTTCCATACTTCAATTGCCGTTTTCACAACGGTTTCCTTCAACTGTTCCTTCGTTGCAGTCGGGTTTGCATAGAGCCATTGCCATACCTTCATGTCAATCAGCGAAACTCCCATTATTTCATAACTCATCCAGAAATTGTCAATGGCAGCCAAAGCTTCTTTATTTGGATTGTCATCCTTTTTTCCCAGAAGCATAAGGTCGCGTTTCTGGAAAAGAAAGGCGAGCGCTTCAGTAAAAGCCGTGTTTGGCACACCCTGCATCATGTAATAATCAACGAAATAGAGCGAAATGGTCTGCTCTACGTTGTGACCAAGCTCATGGACGGCGATGTTGTATCCTTTGTAGTTCATGCCGTCGGCGCCGATGCGTGTCCGAAGATGCGCTTTATCGCCCTTCATCAGGGCGCCCCATGCATGTCCCGAGCCGCGGGCAGGATCAACCGCGATATGTGAAGCGATCTCTTTTGCCATGTCGGGTTTGAATCCAAGTTTGATGAGGATATTGGGAATATCGGCTTCGAATGCGGCGGTATTGGGATATTTTGCGCGGGTGATTTTATCGAGTTCATCCTGGTTCATGGAACTGCGCGCTTTGAATCCATCATACCATATATCATAAGGTTTTAATGGCCGTCCAAGACGTTTGGAGATAAGATCGCCAACCTGTTTTACCTGTGGCGAAGAGCAGAATTCGGTAAATAATTTTTCGATTTGCTCAAGCGGAATCTCCATATTAAGGTCAAATGCGCGTTGAATGTAAGTTGGATACATTGGCGTGTATTGATCCATACCGCTCATAGCTTTGAAATTGTTGAGCAGATACTGGTAGCGTGTGTCTGGTTCCGGAGTGCAGACGAGCTCTTTACCATCGCGGTAAACCTTGTTTGTAGCTGGGTTCCATTGTAATGTAGGATTGTTGATCACGCTGTCGGGAATATCCTGGTTTATTATGTGCAGCATGACCTCATAGATCATCTCCTGCTTTTTCATGCCTTCGTCTCCCTTGTTATAATTTGCCTTCAGTTCATCGCGAAGATTCCAGTGGGTAATCAGTTTCATATCTTTGGCAAAATGCGTTTTCATCTGATCGTCAACCAGGTTGCCAACATAGATGTTGTAATTGGAAATGTAATTGTCAGATTTTGTCAGAGCTTCGGCAACCTTCACATTGACGTCGGCAGGTATTCTTGAGGTGAACATATCCCCCATACGCGCATAAGCCCATTCGCTGCGAGTCCATTTGGCGCCGAGGTCCTCCTTTTCCTTCAATGTAAACATCGGGAAATTAATTGCGGTGACAAATGCCAGTTTGTTATTGAAGAAATCGTCGTTGAAATGGGCGTTTGGTTCATAAGATGCGAAAATTTCATCAACATCGAGCATCTCGCCAATGTCGAGATGCATGCCGCGCTTAAGGTCGAGGCTGATCATATTGAAATGTCCGAACAACGATTCCCAGTTAAAGGATAGACGTTTAAAGAGGATTTCCAGTTTTATCGGATCGCTTACAAAGTATTTAATGCAGAAATCCTGGAAATTTTTCTCAGTTCCATCTTTTTCAGTCCAGAGAGCGGCGCATTGGTTTACCCCTTTTTCGAGGCGGATTTTTCCGGCTTCTCCAGCCGAACTTGCAATTTTTCCCATAATGGAATCAATAGTTGGTTGTTTGATGAATTGTGTCGCGTTTTTTTGTTCGGCAACATCTTTGGGTTTACACTGGTTCATTAGAAATGCCAGTGGAATACAGAGGAGTAAAAAATACTTTTTCATAAGTTTTGGTGTTTGTGAATGAAGTAACAAAGGTATGAAGTTATTCAGATCAAATAGTTTGCTTGCAAAAAACCTTTTCCTGTTTTTTATTTCCCAAAACCAGATTACTTTTGCAAAACTTACCAACTTACCAACTTACCAACTTACCAACTTACCAACTTACCAACTTACCAGCTCCCATGAAGCAACTAATCGAATGTGTACCCAATTTTTCCGAAGGACGCGATATGAACGTGATCAAAACGATCACAGATGAAATTGAAAAAGTTGAAGGCGTTAAACTGCTGGATGTTGATCCGGGGAAAGCCACAAACCGCACGGTGGTTACTTTTGTTGGTACGCCGGACGCCGTTATTGAAGCGGCTTTCCGCGCAATCCGTAAGGCTTCCGAAGTAATTGATATGAGTAAACATCGCGGCGAACATCCCCGGTTCGGCGGTACTGACGTTTGTCCACTGGTGCCTATCGCCAATATTACTATGGAGGAGACTGCCGGTTTTGCGCATAAACTTGCCGAAAGGGTGGGCAGAGAACTTGAGATTCCTGTTTACTGTTATGAAAGCGCAGCGCTTACCGGCGAACGCCGTAACCTTGCCAACTGTCGGGCAGGCGAATATGAAGGATTACCAATGAAACTGCAAGATCCTCACTGGAAGCCGGATTTCGGACCTGCGAAATTCAATCCCCGCACTGGCGCTATCGCCATCGGCGCCCGCGATTTTCTGGTTGCTTACAACATTAACCTGAATACTACATCTACGCGCCGCGCCAATGCCCTTGCTTATGATATCAGAGATAAAGGTCGTCCGATGCGTGAAGGCAATCCCGTTACCGGAAAGATAAAAAAGGATGAACATGGCAATGAAGTCTGGATTCCGGGAGCGCTAAGAGCGTGTAAGGCAATCGGCTGGTTTATTGATGAATATGGTATCGCACAGGTTTCGATTAACCTTACCAATATCAGCGTTACTTCAGTACACGAAGCTTTTGACGTGTCGTGTCAGAAAGCAATGGAAAGAGGTTTGCGCGTTACCGGTTCTGAGTTAGTTGGTTTGATTCCCAAAAAAGCATTGATTGACGCCGGTAAATATTTTCTGGTAAAACAGCAGCGAAGCGTTGGGATTTCGGAGGAGGAAATTATTAAGATTGCAGTAAAATCCCTTGGACTCGATGATCTAAAACCATTTAATCCGCGTGAAAAGGTGATTGAGTATTTACTGGAGGATAAGAATGATAAACGACTGATTGGAATGACTGCCGAAGGATTTGCCAATGAAACAGCCTCAGAGTCGCCGGCGCCTGGAGGAGGCTCAGTTTCTGCATATATTGCCGCTCTCGGTATTTCGCTCGGCACGATGGTTGCCAACCTGTCGTCGCACAAACCGGGCTGGGACGCGAGGTGGGATGAATTTTCCAGTTGGGCTGAAAAGGGACAGAAATTGAAGGATGAACTTTTGTATCTCGTTGATGAAGATACGCGCGCATTCAATAAAATCATGGATGCTTTTGGCTTATCCAAATCTACTGAGGCTGAAAAAACTATTCGTACCGCAGCCATTCAGGAAGCTACGCGCTATGCCATTGAAGTTCCTTTCCGCACCATGCAAAAAGCATATCAATCTTTTGAAGTCATTGGAGCTATGGTTGAATTTGGCAATCCAAATTCGGTAACCGATGCAGGCGTTGGCGCGCTTTGTGTTCGTTCTGCGGTTATTGGCGCTTACCTCAATGTAAAGGTGAATGGAGCTGGTTTTAAGGATAAGGTTTTTCTCGACGAAATCCTCCGTCAGGCTGATGAACTTGTGATGAAGGCGAAGGCTGCCGAAGATACTATTCTGACAGCCGTTCTGGCGAGGATTTCTTCATAATGGAAAGCCGCCGGGTCAAAAGTTATTTTTTCGCAGGGCCCATGCAACATTCGTGGGAACACGACTCTTTTTTCATGAATTTTCCCTCCTTGTCAAAAAAGAGTTTTTCATAAGTTTTACCTTTATTAACACAGATATCGAAGGTAATTGTTCCCTTTTCGTCAACCTTAAATATTTTGCCGATTGAAAATCCGTTGAAGTTTCTTTCAATGTATTCTTTGATGGGTTTCTGCAATTCGGAAGCCTGCAATTCGGTTTTAGTCTGGGAAATTACAAGGTTTCCAATCATACATAAAAACAGAAATATAATAATTTTCTTCATAATTGATGGTTTTACAGAAAAAACTGGTGCAAAAGTGCTGTCTGATTCTGTTTTAATTCTGGAGTGTTTGCCTGCCAAAATTGACGATCATCTCATGAACTCCATCGTGATGCAGATAAGAAATTTCAAACTCGTAGAGGCTTGCAATTCGTTGTACAATCGAAAGTCCCAATCCGACAGAATCCTGATTGCTGTCAGATTTTCGAAACCTTTCAAATAACTGTGCAGGATTCGTTTTTAGAATCTGACCTGAATTGGAAATTTTAAAAGTGTTTTGGTCAACTGCTATTTCAATAAAACCCTGGCTAATATTGTGTTTCATCGCATTTGAAATGAGGTTTGAGAAAAACGTTTCAGCAAGCGAGTGGTTCATTTTCAATATGCCTGGGCTGATAAATTTTGTCGAAAGCCTTATTTCCCGGTGAGCGATGAGATCGGAGAAATGATCGAGGATAATATTGATGATTTTTTGCAAGTCAATATCTTCGGTTTGAAGAAACTGATTGTTATCAATTTTAGAGATCAGAAGTAAACCCTGGTTTAGCCTGGAAATTCTGTTGGTTGCTTCATAAATATTGCTGATCAACCGGTATTGGTTTTCGTCGAGGTTCTCTTTTTGGATAAGTAATTCGAGTTTTGATTTAATAATTGCAAGAGGGGTCTGGAGTTCATGGGAAGCATTTTCATTGAATTCTTTAAGATTCTGGTAATCCTGACTAATTTTAGCAGACATTTTTTCCAGAGCGTCGTTTAGTAAATTAAACTCGTGTATCCTTGTTTTGAGAAGCTGGAGTGGCTGAGCCTTATCAATCTGGTAATGCCCCAGTTTTGCGAGAATCCGGTAAAAAGGAATCCAAACCCGGCGGGCGATGAAATAGTTTGCAATTGCAAGCGTAATCATCAGGCTGATAAAAACAAGCGCCACTGCGATAAGAATTTCAGCGATAAGGTTTTCAGTTTCAATCAGTGGTTTATAAATGTTTATTGTGTATCCTTTATTTCGGATGGAAGAATTTTCAGCAAACAGATGCCGGAAAGAGGCAAATTCGCCGAGATCGCTGTCATACATTAGCGTGTCGTGAATAATGCCATGTTTTTTCAATGGAGTATTGAGGATTGTGACATCAATCATGTGACCGAACACCAGCCGGAAATCGGGTACGCTATCGGAGTAATTTATGGTTTGTTCTACCAGTAATTGTTCCACTTTCAGCGTATCATCAATCTGTTTCTGAAAGATATGACTAAGAAGCTGATAAAAAATCAGTCCGCTAAAGATGAAAACAATGAGGGAAATAATCAGGTATGATCGGGATATCCGGCTAAGCAGTTTCATCGGTTAACCAGGTATTTCAGTGAATTTATATCCCATTCCATAAATCGTGTGGATATAATCTTCGCCGCCTCTGTCAATAATTTTTTTCCGCAGGTTCTTTATATGAGTATAGATAAAATCAAAGGAATCAGCCATATCCATCTGATCTCCCCAAAGATGTTCGGCAATGGCTTCCCGCGTAAGAACACGTTCTTTATTGGAAATGAAAAAAATGAGCAGATCGTATTCTTTTTTTGTCAAACCGAGCGATTGACTGTTTACCATTGCCTCCATCTGTTCGGGCAGGATACGGATTTCATTAAAGATAATTTCATTCGCCCCTCCAAAACTTCTTCTACGGATGATTGATTTTATCCTGGCATTGAGTTCCGAAAGGTGAAAGGGTTTGGTGAGGTAATCGTCGGCGCCGATTTCAAGCCCGGTGATTTTATCATCAAGGGAATTTTTTGCAGAAATGATAATGATTCCGGTTTCAGACCCGTTTTTTTTCAAACTTCTGATTATATCCAATCCGTTACCGTCCGGCAGTCCGATGTCAACAATTACACAATCATAAAGGTAGAGGTTGATTTTTTCATTAGCATCCTCGAAATTTGGGACAACCTCGCATAAATATTTCTCTTTATAAAGATATTCGCTGATGTCTTGCGACAATTGAGGTTCGTCTTCGATGAGTAATACTTTCATAGCAGAATTGTTAGTTGCACACCGTTAGTGTAATGGCGCTAAGTCAGGGTGTGAGATTTTTGACGCACCGCACCGAAAATGCGTTGGCGCGGCTTGAAAGATAAAACGAAACGCCGGAGTTGATTGTATTGAGACCCCGAGCAACAGCGGAGTTTGCTGTTATAGGTTCGGCTGTCCAATACATTGTTCCATAGTCATATCCGGAAAAATGTGACCACGAGTTATTCATTAAGTAAATGCCAAAAGGTACGCCGTGAAATCCATCTGTAAGAAGCATATCTTTTAGAAAATCACCTGCTATGCCATTGCCGAGTGAAAAATCTATCAACATCTGCCATTCTGTTTTTGTGGCGACATGCCAGCCGGGCATACATAAATCCTGATATAGGTCAGTTTGCTGATACTGCATCATCTCATCCCACTGGTAGAATCCGCCACAGGATTCACATTGTGACGACTCGTTATTCCTGCAATATTTTTCAGGAAGGCAGTTATCTGTTTGAGAAACCGATTGGTCAGTGAAAGCGCCATAACCGAGGTTGACAGTGGTCCAGCATCGTGAATTTTCTCCGGTTCCAACATGAAATGTCGGATATGTTTTATCGTCGCGTACATCTTTGATTATTCCCGGGCAGGGATTATTGGCGTTTGAGCTGAAAACAGATATAATGAAAGTTTTCTCGCCGAAACAATTGTAGATATTGGTATATCGGTAAACGACAGTATGCCCGACTCCAAGAGTAGCGCTTCCGCCTATAACACTGTTGTCAGCGGGATTGAATGTAAAAACGCCCGGAAATGGTTCCTGAACGCCAGGTCCGGTATAAATGCCTCCGGCGGCCGACGGTCTTCCCCCTCTCAGCCGGAATGGTCGTCCGTTTTTGGTTGTTTTTGATTCCTGACATTCAAAAAAATCAACATTTGGTTTTGGATTCACGGTAATTGGGAAAACCGGCGATACGGAACCAGAGCCGCAACCGTTCTGACCTGTAACTGTAAGGGTTCCAGATGAGGATGACACCGTGAAATCAATGAGGAACTGGGCGCCGTTGTTGGTTGTTTGCCCTGTTAATCCGGTGTAGATCCATAAGTAGTTTGAAGCATATAGAATCGAAGAAACTTCAAACAGCGCTCCCGTTTGAGGTTTACAGAAAGTATTACCGTTAATGCTGCCGATACTTCCGGCTGGTCCTGGTAAAGGATCAACGATGACTGATTTAACAGCCTGCTGACCGAAACCGCAATCGGAATTAAAGCCGCGCACTTTGAAATCGCCGCTTACCGCGTTAGTTCCGAAAGTACATGTAATCTGATTTGTATTTGCACCTGAAAGAATTGTAACTCCGGTAGGAATAGTCCATTCATAGCTTGAGATAAAGTTTAATGGCTCGATAGAATAGGTAAAAACTGTTGTCCCCTGACAAACCGGATTAACCGGACCCGTGATAGCGCCGGCGGCAGGAGCTGAAGGGTTGATAAAAAGATTCAGATTTGACGACATTCCGTCCCCACAAAAATTACTATGGCCATGAACGCTGATTAGCCCCGAAGCTGTGGTTTCGTTGAAATCAACAGTAATGGAATTTGTGTTATTTCCCGAAGTTATAGTGGAACCAGACGGCAATATCCAGATATAACTATCGGCGCCGGTGATAACCGGAATCTCATAAGTTAATCCGTTTACAGGAGTGCAAATAGTATCGGTTCCGGAAATGGCGCCTGCGGAAACCGGCGTGGTTCCTACATCCACAGAAATTTCTTTGGCTGCCAACTGGCTACAGGCATCTGTAACGGTAACAGAATACAAATGATGACCAAATGCAGGGGTGACAACAATGGATGTCGTAGTGTCTCCGGTATTCCAAAGGTAAATGTAGTTGTTGTCGGGCAAAACCGGTTGACCTCCGGAAACACTGGGCGTCAGCGTGACCGATGACCCATCGCATATCGTGACATTGCTCATATCAACCGTTAGCAGGTTATAATCTTTTATAAAAAATTCATTGGTTATTGAAGCGCTTATGTTGCAAATAAGTGTTGATCCTTTTATTACCAGGTTTTCCATTGGTTCGGGCATGGCGTCTGGAACAGGAATTATCAAAATCGGGGTAGTTTGTAGTTGTCCCGCAAGAATGACAGCATGAACCGGAAATGGATTCGGCAGAATATCAGCCTGGGAGGCAGTTCCTGAAGGATGGATTGCCAAATCAATAATTATATCGGAAGTTGGCGCCTGCGGGACTGAATAAACAAGGGAAGTATTACAACACCCTTCAATCAAAAACTGTCCTGTGAGGGGATTTGAAAAGGAGGTGGAACTGGTGACATTATTGCTGGAAAAACTGTTCTGTTCCAGGAAAACGCCAGAATCAAGAACCCCGTCGGAGGCGTCGCCGATGGCAAATTTCATGTGATAGCTTTGATTGCATTGTACTGTGTAACTTGCGGTGAAAACATAAGTAAGCCGATTATAGGAGAAGTAATCCTTTTTAAGATTCCACCAGGAGTAAACGCCTAATCCGAGGTTTCCCTGGTCGGCGGCACAGATGTTAAAGATGTTCACATAATTGGCGCTATTTGGCAACAAGGCAATATTTACCGCATCATTGGTAAAACCAAGTCCACCGGAAATTCCGGGTCCGCTGAGGAAAAGTCCGAAGGCGTCATTTATTGAAGAACAAAAACCGTCAAATTCAATTGAACCGAAAACATACCTGAATGTCATAATATCCGTTTGAGGGACAAAATCAAATTCAAGAACTGATTTATCATTAATTGCCGAGCCTCCAGCCAGAATGACGAGATCCGGGTCGCTTTCACCAGGAGAAGTTCCCCACATATTATCATCAGGATCATTTCCCGCTATAGCTTTCCTTGTATAACCGGTTGATAAAATGACCCCGCCACCGATGCCAAGTTGCGTCTGCGCTCCTCCGGAATCTGTGAAAGAACCTATCTGGTCACGGTATTTCAATGGAATCCGGTTTGTGCTGTTGAGGGGTTCGTCTGAGCCGTTGTAGAGTGCATTTGAAACTGAGACGCCAGAGCCAACCAAATAGGTCTCGACAAACTGCAAAGGGGTTAATCCGATGCTTGTTCCTTCGGATACAACCACCTGACTTTGAATTCCAGAAGTTAAGGAAACTACAATTATTGTAAGCAATAACAACCTGTATTGCTGTAAAATTCTCATCTCACCGGTTTCAAATTATTTTGTAAAGATACATGTAAATAACTGCTAATCTTTAACGCACCTTACCGGAAAAGAGTTGGCTGCGGCGCTTTCATACCTCGAAACGCTTATTGTCGTAATATTCAGTCCCCTCGCCGTTGCCCGTTGAGTGATGGCGTCGAAGGTT
>JBAXRP010000085.1:0-16217 GCA_037131145.1 Bacteroidota bacterium | reverse complement strand
GCATCGTTCAGCATATACATGTCATACCCGCCGCTGTTTATTAACAATGAACTTCTTTCCCAGCCGATTGCAGCCTTCCAGTCAATTGCAGAAGGATAAGGATTTCCAACGAGGTTATATCCCTTGTATAAACCCGAACCATTGTAAGTAAGGGAAAGAGAAAGGCTTCCGGCGTTCAGGTTTCCTGAGAAGGATTTGGTGAGCCCGAGGCCAAGATATTCAACAAGATATCCTTTGCCTGGTGTGAAATTAGCATTTCCATTTGCAGTAGTCCAGGAAGTACCGGTAGTTGATTTAAAATTGACCCATTCGCCGGTTGGCTCGTACCAGGCAAAGAAGTCGTAATCTGCCGCTGTAGCAGTAAAGTTCGGGCTTATGGCTTGCGCCTCAACTGGCGATGAGAGAAAATGCCATGCACGGGATATGCCGGTAATGTACCGGTTTACACTGGCAGGTACAGATGATGTGCCGTTTATCAGCGAACCTGCGCCGGTGGCGTCGGAATTCACAATTAGACCGGTATTTCCGGCGCTATTGGTAAGCGTGCCGGTGACTGTAAGATAGTTAAGAGGCCCGATGGTTAGCGAGGTATTTGAAGAGGTATTGGCAATGGTAAGGTTAGCCATGCTAACCGGATTGGCTGCGCTCGGGCTGGTAAGGGTAAACGCTCCATTATCAAGTACCCAGTAACTGCCTATTCCGCTTACTATGCGGGCGTCGGCTCCCACTTTTATTACCCCTTGCGCGAAGGAGGAAAATTGAATTAATGCCGGTAAGATGAGTACCAGCAGTAGGATAATTGGTCTTTTCTTTTTCATTTTTTCATTTTTTGGGATTTGAGGGAATCATACAGTAAAGTTTTATTGCAGTGACGCTTCCAATTTTTCGCCAAATGTAAAAATAATTTCTTCTTATACCGCCAATAGATATTATTCTTTACATGGCAGAATGTCAATGCTATGTCAAGCGATAATTTCCATGAAGAGTTAAAACTATAAAAAAAGTCCCGGTTTTCCGGGACAAAAAAAATCGCATGGCGCCTTCAATATGCGAAGGAGTGGTTTTAAACGCTCACAGGTCATTCTGACGCTGCCATCTTTTGCATTGCAATCAGACCTGTCAGGGTCAGGAAGACCTGACAGAGTATGAAGGTTTTGTTTCTATTAACATTTTGTAGCTAACTGGACATTTCCGTTGGAACTTAATGTTAAAAATATTCTGGCTTGCTCAGTACAAATAAAATTAACAATTATGCGTTATTCTTCACTATGATCAAGTTCAGCAGTTACTCATACATGTCTCCATATATTCATGCGTTCAATGTTTGAATTGTTCATTTGTATTCAAAATATCTCCCATAAACCAAACCCCTAACTAAAAAAGAGAACCAATGAGAAAAAAAATTGTTGCCGGTAACTGGAAAATGAATACAGTGTTTTCGGAAGCGGAAACTTTAATCACCGAAATTGCTGATTCGTTAGATGAAGTTGAACTGAATGGCGCCGAAGTAATATTATGTCCTCCGTTTATTTATCTGGAAATGATAACGGATGTGGCTTTTGAATCGAACTTTAAAGTTGGGGCTCAGAATGTTTACCCTGCCGATTCAGGCGCCTTTACAGGCGAAATAAGTCCTTTGATGTTGATGGAGTTGAACGTGGAGTATTGCATAGTCGGTCATTCAGAACGGCGACAATATTTTCAGGAAAGCAATGAGTTTCTGAAGAAAAAAGTGGACGCTTTGCTTAGTCACGGGTTACAACCGATATTTTGTTGCGGCGAAGTACTTCCTGAAAGGGAGGCAAATCAACATTTTGATGTCGTAAAACGGCAACTGGAAGAGTCGTTGTTTCATTTGTCGCCAGCCGCTATTCTGAATGTTATTATTGCTTATGAACCTGTCTGGGCAATTGGAACCGGCGTAACTGCCACCAAAGAGCAGGCGCAGGAAATGCACGCGTACATCAGGCAATTGATTTCGGAAAAATACGGAGCTTTAACAGCTTCTGAAACAAGTATATTATATGGCGGAAGCTGTAACGGAAAGAATGCTGCCGAACTTTTTTCCCAACCCGATGTTGACGGCGGGTTAATCGGCGGCGCTTCGCTGAAGTCCGCCGAGTTCATTAAAATTGCCACATCCTTTTGATATGGATTATATTGAAATTGCCATAACCGGGTTGAACAATTTGGATCCCGGAATAGTAATTGCCCAACTTGGCGAGATGGGATTTGAAAGTTTTTCGGAATCCGATTCAGGTATCCAGGCATATATCCGGGAGGAACTTTACGAGGAATTGGATGTTCTTACCTATCTTAATAACCTTTCTGTATCGGTTGGTATCCACTATAATATTGAAAAAATTGCCATTCAGAACTGGAATGCCCTTTGGGAAAGCGAATATCATCCGGTAACAGTTGCCGGGAAATGCCAGGTGAGAGCGCCGTTTCACCCTCCTGTTCCCGGAATTTTGTATGATATAGTTATTGAGCCTAAAATGTCATTTGGAACCGCGCATCACGAAACCACATCTTTAATGCTCGAAATGACGATGAAGGAAGATATTGCAGGTATGCGCGTTCTTGACATGGGTTGCGGAACCGGCGTTATCGCAATTCTTGCCGCGATGATGAAAGCTAAATCCGTAGTGGCTATTGACACAGACGAGTGGGCTTACGCCAATGCAATTGAGAATGTCCAGCGAAATAATATCCAAACAATAGAGGTGATTCGAGGCGATGCAACTTCCATTCCAAAACCCGGGTACGATTTAATCATTGCCAATATCAACAGAAATACCCTCATGAATGATATTCCTGCCTACGCCGCCAATCTGAAACAACATGGCGTTTTACTAATGAGCGGATTTTATGAAGAAGACCTTCAGCAGATCAATGTCGCCGCATTGGACGCAGGTTTTGAATTAATATGGCACAGAATTGAAAATAACTGGGTTGGCGTTAAATACCGTAAATGAAACATCTCTCTGTAAAGAGCTGGCAGAGGCTGATGATTATCCCTGCACTTATCTTTAGTTCACTGGCAGCCGGTGGACAGAAAAATATCGTGTTTTCTGGTGATTCAACAAAGTTTATCGGGGAATTAAACGCTATTTTTTTCAATATGGCCGACAATGAGAAGAAGATCATTGCCCCATTTATGGAGGATTTCATCCAGAAATGGAATCAGGAACAATTCGGGGCGTCGAAAAAGAAGATCATCTATTCCATCACTAATGAAATGGCGAGAAAGAAAATCCGGCTTTATCCCGATTTTTTCAATTACATAAATGCCCTGAATATTTTCGTAAACTCACACCAACTGGAAGCCTCTTTCAACCCCTGGTCTGAAATTTTACTCAAACTGCTGTCCGAAAAGAATAGCCGGAAATTCCTCTCTTTTCTTGAATCGTCTTCCTATTTTTTTGCTGAAAACCTTCTTTACAAATCCTCCACCACCCGTTGGAAAATTATTACCCCATCTTACCGGTTTTCTTTTGATACAGTGCCAAAAATAACTTTTCCGGAATCCGGTCTGATTTGTTATGCCTCCGACGACAGTATGAATGTTTATACTACAAAAGGCGTTTATTATCCATTGACAAGTATGTGGAAGGGCAATGGCGGACGGGTTAACTGGAAACGGGCGGGGGAAGACCCCGAAAAGGTTTTCGCAAACCTTGCAGATTATGAAATTCAGATGCGATTCCCTCAATTCACCGCAGACTCTGTTCAATTTATGCACCGGAAGTTTTTCCCCTCGCCAATTGTGGGACGATATAGTGATAAAGCTCTTTCAGATGTAGCTCAGGATAAAATTTCCTATCCTCAATTTTACTCGTATAATAAAATGATCGGCATTCAGCGGTTATTTGATAACATTGATTTTATCGGCGGGTTTGCCATTGAAGGCAGCCGAATTATCGGGTCGGGAGATAAAACCAGAGATGCGCGTCTCTTTTTCAAAAAAGATGGAAAAGACTTCGTCATTGCCGGGTCAAATATATTTGTCATCCGTCCCGACAGAATAAATTCAGGATTGGCGTCGGTTACCATTTACCATGAACAGGATTCGATATTTCATCCTGGTTTGCAATTGAAATATCTCGATGCAAAAAAGGAACTCGCATTTACCAAAGACGAGCGGATACCGAGAATCAGCCCCTGGTTCGACTCTTATCATCAGGTCGAAATTTATTGTGAAGCGCTTTATTGGAATCTGGGTGAACCGAGAGTCAGCTTTCAGATGATGAAAGGACCGACCAAGGAGGGCAAGGCTGTTTTTGAGTCGAGCAGCTATTATTCCCTGTCGAGGTATGAAAAGCTTCAGGGAATTGATGAATTTAACCCGTTGAATCTGATCAAGGCTTTCACCGAAAAACGAAAATCACGCGAATTTACCCTCGAAGAATTAACCAATTATTTAAAGTTACCAATAGAACAAATCGAAAATCAGTTACTTAACCTTGCAATTCGGGGTTTTCTGATCTATGACCCGGAAGATAAGGTAGCCATTGTAAAGCAAAAATTGTACGATTATGTAACCTCCTACATTGGAAAATCAGATTATGACGGGATATTTTTCAACTCTTTTGTAACCAATACTTCCAATGGTTTATTAAATCTGGAAACCTTCGACCTTACCGTTAAAGGTATAGATATGGTAGCCCTTAGCGACTCGCAGCAGGTTCGCGTTTACCCGGCAAACAAGGAGGTAATTCTCAAGAAGGATATGGATTTTACCTTCAGTGGAAAAATTGAGGCTGGCCTTTTTGATTTTTATGCGACTGATTGTTCATTTGAGTACAACATATTCAGAATGAACCTGCCTGCTATTGACTCTATGCTTTTCTATGTTCCCGGAAAAACCCGTGATCCCAAGACCGGAATGTATTCGCTAATCAGGGTGAAAACTGCTATTAATAACCTCAGCGGTTACCTTCTTATTGATGATCCGCTGAATAAATCGGGGTTAAAAGTCTTTCCGCAATACCCTGTATTCACAAATAAAAGCAATGCTTTTGTTAATTGGAATAAAAATACTATTCAGAATGGAGTTTATGATAGTAAGACCTTCTTCTATGCGGTTAATCCTTTTACAATTAATCGCCTTGACGACCTTGCTACGGATAGTTTAAAATTTTCCGGCGTTCTTGCAACAGCCGGAATTTTTCCCGATCTTAACGAGCCGCTTCAGGTTCGCCCCGACAATTCTCTCGGTATTGTAAAACAAACTGATACTTCTGGGATTCCGGTTTATGGCGGTAAGGGCAGGCTAATCGCAAAAATTGAGATGAGCAATAGTGGTTTACGTGGCAATGGAACGCTGAAATGCCTGAATTCGGAATCGGTTTCAACTGATTATCTCTTTTTACCCGATTCCATGAAAACCCTTGCAAAGTCATTTGATATGGCTGAGCTGACCAACCCAACGGAATTTCCAAAAGTACATGCCGACACAGTGCGGGAATTCTGGTTTCCCTACAAAGACTCACTTAGGGTTAATAGTACATCGAAACCAATGGCAATGTATAACGACCAATCTGGTTTTACCGGTATATTGGCGCTTACTCCGTCTCTGCTCAGAGGCGACGGTTCAGTTCGAATCAAAGATGCAATAATGGATTCGAGAGGGTTTAGGTTCGGTCGAAGGTCATTTGACGCGCTCATTGCCAACTTCAGAATTAAATCTTATGATTTGGCTGAGCTCACAATTTCCACGAAAAATTATCAAACACATTTTGATTTCGACAGGCGCAGAGGGGAATTTAAATCGAATATAGGAATATCAAAGGTTGAATTTCCAATCAATAAATATACCTGTTCGATGGACCGCTTCGACTGGCTTATTGACAATGAGGAGATCATGCTTGAGAATGAACAAAGTAAAAAAACAAGGGCAGATACTCTGAATCTTGCTCAATTGATTGACCTCGGATATATAGGTTCCGAATTTGTATCGGTTCATAGGTTACAGGATTCACTCAGGTTTTTTGCAGCAAAAGCCAGGTATCACCTGCGAACTAACATTATCAATGCCGAGGATGTAAGGATCATTAAAGTCGCCGACGCCGCAATTTATCCTGATTCAGGAAAAGTGACCATCGAAAAAGACGCCCGGATGAATGTTCTCAACCATGCAATAGTCATTGCAAATACATCAACAAAGTATCATCAGTTTTATAACGCAGATATATCAGTTTCATCGCGAAGGAACTATTCAGGGCGGGGCGATTATGATTACCTCGACAGGAACGGCGAGCGGCAGAAAATCCATTTTGATCAGATCAGGGTTGATACGGCGCTGCAAACAATTGCACAGGGAACGGTTAGCGATTCCTCCGGATTTTTGTTAAGTCCCGAATTTGCCTTTAAAGGCGCGTTTCTGCTCACGGCTGGCGAGAAAAACCTTACCTTCAACGGAGGATTCCATCCGGTTACTGCATGTTTTTCAGGAAAACCCCAATGGATACGGTTTGAAAGTCCGCTTAATCCAGAGCATATAATGATTCCGGTTAATTTTCCGATAAAAAATACCGACCGCGAACCAATTAATCTTGGCGTAATGTTTTTTAATAGTGAAACCCGAATTGGTTCTTCTTTTTTCCGGCCTCAGATTAGTATCAGGGATACTACTATGGTCACTGCCGATGGATTTATTGAGTACAATGTTCCCACCAATGAATTCCGGATAGCGGGAGAAGATAAACTGAAGGATATTTCAAAGCCAGGCGCTTATCTTTCTTTTAATACATGGAACTGCAAACTCCGCGGAGAGGGTAAACTTAATCTCAGCCTCAATTCCGAGCATCTGAAACTGGAAAGTTATGGGGTCATTGACTATTTCATTATTCCTGATTCAACTTTAATACACTGTGCCCTTTCAGTTAACTTTCCTTTTTCTGAACCTGGATTGCAACGATTCAGCGATCAACTCAACGCAATGAATCTTGCCGGAATCAAACTCACAGGTACTCCATATACTATGGCTGTAGAGCAATTGACTACGAAAGAGGAAAATGAGCGATTGAAAAATGAACTTGATTTACTTGGAAAATATAAAAAATTTCCCGAACCGCTTGAACGCACGATTTTTCTCGCTGATGTAAATCTAAAATGGGATTCCGCAACTAAATCATTTATTTCCTTTGGAAAAATTGGCATTGCAAGCGTCGGGAAAAACCAGGTAAATCGCTATGTAATGGGAATCATCGAGTTTTCAAAAAAACGAACCGGCGATGATTTTACTATCTATCTGGAGTTAACCAAGGATGACTGGTATTTCTTTAATTACCGGGGAAAACAGTTGATGGCGTTATCTTCCGATTTGAATTTCAATGATGTCGTCAGGGCGGCGGCACAGTCGAGAACCGAACAAAAACGGGTTTCAAACCTTGCCAAAGGATACTATTACACAGCGGCGACGGAGCGGAAGAAACGTGATTTTCTTCGCAAATTTGAATCAAAGGAATCTGAATAATTCAGTATATTTTCTTTACTTTGCACCCTGAAAAATTGGTTGCAAACTGCCCATGATAGCGCTTTTTATATTCCTTGAGATTCTTGCCGCCTATATGCTGGGAGCCATTCCATCAGCAGTATGGATTGGAAAGATGCTGTACGGTATTGATGTGCGTCAACATGGAAGTGGCAATGCCGGAGCTACCAATGTGATCAGGGTCCTCGGTTATAAAGCCGGGATTCCGGTTATGCTTATTGACGTACTAAAAGGCTGGCTGGCAGTTCAGTTACCGTTATGGATTTCTATCTCAGGATTAACTCCTGAGATATTAATTTACGTGAGGATTGGCGCGGCTCTCGCGGCAGTTTTGGGTCATGTTTATCCCATTTACGTTGGTTTTAAAGGAGGGAAAGGCGTTGGAACAATTGCCGGCGCCGGAATCTCGCTTTTCCCGCTTTCCCTGCTGATAGTACTTGGTATATTCATCTTAGTGTTAGCCACAACTCATCTGGTTTCGCTCTCTTCCATAATTGCTTCGCTCACTTTTCCGCTCGTGGTCTATTTTATTATGGGGGTGCGACATCCCGGATTGGTTGGTCTTTCGCTGTTAGTGGCTGTCTTTATACCGGTTACCCATCGAAAAAACATCCGCAGATTAATAAAAGGAGAAGAGAATAAGTTCGATTTCAGACGGAAGAAACAAAGTAACTGAATGATTATTTGTACCTTTGAACAAATTTATAAACCTATAGAACCATGAGATTCATTATTTCCAGTACGCTGCTTCTGAAAAACCTTCAGGCTATTATCGGGGTTATCAATACCAACAACACATTACCTATTCTTGACGATTTTCTTTTTGAATTGGAAAACAATTCATTGACGATAACTTCTTCTGATCTGGAGACCACCATGCGCGTGACGGCGCTTACCGATCTTGCAGAAGAACAGGGTTCTATTGCGATTCCGGCAAAAATACTGGTTGAAACACTGAAAACATTGCCTGATATTCCTGTTGCCTTTACAATCAATCCTGATAATTTGATGATTGAAATTTCAGCCGGCGAAGGAAAATATAAACTTTCTGGTCATCAAAGCAACGAATATCCGCGTACCCCGGCGCTTGAAGATACAACATCCATCACTTTCAGCTCAAGTTTGATGGCTAAGGCAATTAACAGAACCCTGTTTGCAACAGGAAATGATGAGCTGCGGTTGGTACTCTCAGGAGTTTTTTGTGAATTAAGTCCCGATGATGTCACCTTCGTTGCAACCGACGCTCATAAGCTGGTCAGGTATAAAAGAACCGACGTCAGATCAAATGAATCAGCCGCTTTTATCCTTCCAAAGAAACCGCTAAACCTGCTGAAAAATATTTTTTCAAGTCAGGAAATACCTGTCACTATTGAGTACAACAAAACCAATGCTTTTTTCTCCTTTGCAAATATCAACCTTATCTGCCGCCTTATTGACGGGAAATACCCCAATTATGACGCTGTAATTCCCAAAGATAATCCCAATAAACTGGTGATTGACCGCATTTCTTTACTCACAACAATCCGTCGCGTATCCATTTTTGCTAATCAGTCAACCCACCAGATCAGGTTCAGGATAACCGGGCAGGAATTGATGTTGAGCGCAGAAGATATTGATTTCTCCAATGAAGCCCGCGAGCGTTTAAATTGTTCTTATTACGGTGAGGATATTGAAATTGGATTCAATTCAAAATTCCTGATGGAAATGCTCAATAACATTGAAACAGATGAAATAAGTCTCGAAATGTCTTTGCCTAACAGAGCCGGTATTCTGACTCCGATGAACAGCGAAAATAACGAGGAGGATATCCTTATGCTCGTAATGCCAGTGATGCTTAATAAATAACATTGGTTATTAACAAAAAAAAGAGCGAAGAAAAATCTTCGCTCTTTTTTTTGAAACGCATGGTTATGCTTTTCGTACATTGATAGCCTTCTTGCCACGAGAATCTTCTGTAATATCAAAAGAAACCTTATCGTTCTCGCGAATTTTATCAACCAATCCGCTTACGTGAACAAAAACTTCCTGCTGGGTTGCATCATCCAAGATGAATCCAAACCCTTTTCTTTCATTGAAAAATTTAACTGTCCCTTGTGTCATAATAAAACAAAATTTGAATTAATAACCAAGGCGAAAATACGATATAAAAATCAAATACGATAAAATTTCATTTTTTTTTGCAAGTTAATCGACGTTTCATTCCTATTTATATAACTTTACAAAAAAAAACTGCCTTATGAAAGAGTTATCAATTACCTTAGAAAACCTTGAAGAAGCCTTTCCCGACAACTTCACGCCGGAACAACTGGCAAAAGCCAAAACAATTTTTTTAAAAAAACTGTCAGAAGACGCCCATCAGTTTTATCATGGAAAAATCCAGACAGTCCCAAAAGCGCCTGTGGTTGGTTTCAACTGGTTTAATGTTTGGTACACGCCAGGCGTATCAAAAGTTTCGACCAGGATACGCGATGATAATGATACCTCCTTTGAATTTTCGAACCGGGGAAATCTGGTAGCGGTTGTAAGCGATTCCACCCGCGTACTTGGAGATGGCGACTGTACTCCTCCGGGCGGGTTGGGCGTTATGGAAGGAAAAGCCTTTTTGATGAAATACCTCGGCGGCGTTGACGCTGTTGCGTTGTGCATTGACAGCCGTGGGAAAGATGGTAAAAATGATCCTGACAAGATCATCGAATTTGTCAAGATGTGCCAATCAAGTTTTGGCGCAGTAAACCTCGAAGATATTTCGCAGCCTAATTGTTTCAAAGTTCTTGATGTACTTCGCGAAGAATGTGATATTCCAGTTTGGCACGACGATGCTCAGGGAACTGCCTGCGTTACTCTTGCAGGCGTTATAAACGCTTTGAAGCTTGCCGGGAAGAAGATACACGACGTCAGGATTGTTCTTAATGGCGCGGGAGCATCCAATACAACCATTGCCCGTTTACTTATTGCCGATGGCGCCGACCCTGCAAAAGTGGTTCTGTTTGACACCAAAGGTTCTCTTCATTCTGATCGTGTTGATATTAAAGCTGACTCCCGGTTTTACCGGAAATGGGAGCTTTGTGAAACAACAAACCCCGGAAAAATCCCAACCATTGAGGAAGCAATGAAGGGCGCCGACTTGTTGGTTTCGCTTTCAACACCAGGCCCCGATGTTATCAAACGTCCCTGGATTCGCAGTATGGCCGAAAAGTCTGTCGTTTTCTGTTGCGCAAATCCGGTGCCTGAGATCTATCCCTATGCCGCTAAGGAAGAAGGAGCATTTATCGTAGCCACTGGTCGTGGCGATTTTCCTAATCAGGTGAACAACTCCATTGGTTTCCCTGGAATTTTAAAAGGCGCGTTAATGGTAAGAGCGAGGAAAATAACCGATACGATGGCTATTGCCGCTGCCCATTCACTTGCAAATTATGCCGAAAAAAGGGGAATTCATGTCAATGATATAGTGCCTAATATGGAAGAAGCGTCAGTGTTTCCTCATGAAGCCGCTGATGTAGCCATGCAGGCTATAAAGGATGGAGTAGCCCGTATCAACATGACATGGGAGGAAGCATTTCAGAAAGCCAAAAAGGATATCGAATATTCCCGTGGTCTCACGCGTTGCCTTATGGACAAAGGTTTCATTGAAAACCCTCCTGTCGAAATGATTAAAAAAGCCCTTGATTTTGCGATTGAACAGGTGAAATGATCCTGGGAGCTTAGCCAACGCCACCCTTCCCAAAAAGGATTTAATAGACCCCACCCCCCAGCCCCCTCCCCAAAAAGGGAGGGGGAGATGGAGCTAATTAAAACTGTTCCAAATCTTTTTCTTTCTCCTGTCAATTATACACCTTCATTCTAAACCAACACCCTTGCTACACCAATCCTCCTCCACCCTTTTTGTGGATTGGGTCGGGCGGTGTGGGCATTTTTATAGCGTCAAAAAATTTTGGAGAAGGAGACGGGACTGAGGTGGAAAGTATTGCAAACTTTCACTCGCATTCACACTTATTTACCATAAACCATGTGTATATTGAACCGGAATAGTAACTTTGCATAGAATTAATCTAAATTAAATGTCAACGCTGCTTGACCTTAGGCAAGGCGATTCAGGAACGATAACAAAAGTGAAAGGACGAGGCGCTTTCCGCAAGCGGATTACTGAAATGGGCTTTGTTAAAGGAAAATCCGTCATTGTGATCAAGGCGGCGCCTTTGCAGGATCCGATAGAATATAAGATTCTAGGATATCATGTATCCCTGCGTCAGAGTGAAGCCAGACTTATTGAGGTTTACACAGGCTTTGAAACTGACGACCAGAAAGTGTCGCCTTCATCCATTTATAATTATTCGGGGACTTTCGTTGGCGAATCTCAAAAAAATCCAATAATTGAAAAAGGAAAGGTAATTGATATCGCTTTGGTTGGAAATCCCAACTGCGGAAAACCACTTTGTTCAACTACGCGTCAGGTTTACATGAGAGAGTGGGCAACTTCAGCGGCGTTACGGTTGACTCAAAAGAGGCAAGATTCAAGCATGGTGGTTATACATTTAACATCACTGATCTTCCGGGCGCTTACTCCCTCACAGCTTATTCCCCCGAAGAATTATTTGTTCGCAGACACATTATTGAGAAGGTACCCGACATAGTAGTTAATATCATTGACGCTTCAAACCTTGAACGCAATCTTTATCTTACCACCCAACTGATTGACATGGATATCAGGGTTGTTGCCGCGCTGAACATGTATGATGAATTTATCAGACAAGGGAATCAAATCAACCATAACGACCTGGGCAAACTGTTGGGAATTCCAATAATTCCAACCATCGGTTCCCGCGGGGAAGGTCTGAATGATCTCTTTTCACGCCTGATTGAGGTTTATGAAGATCGCGATCCCGTTGTAAGGCATGTCCATATCAACTACGCACAGGAACTGGAGCGTTCAATACTGAATATCCAGGATGCGATTTGGCTTGATAAATCGCTTACCGATCGAATTTCATCTCGATATTACAGCATAAAGCTGCTCGAAAAGGATCAGGATATAATCACTTCATTGGAATCTTCGCCGTTCCGTTCAGCTATTTTTCCTGTTTCTGATTTTGAAATTCACCGGATAGAATCAACTTTCAATGAAGATTCAGCTACCCTTATCACCGACGCCAGGTACGGATTCATTGCGGGAGCTTTAAAAGAGACTTATAAACCGGGGAAAAAAGATATCGCAAAGAAATCGCGAAGCGAAAAAATAGATTCAATCCTGACCAACAGAATTCTCGGATTTCCGCTCTTTATCCTGTTTTTATGGGTGATGTTCCAGTCAACGTTCACTTTTGGAGCTTATCCTCAGAACTGGATTGATATGGGCGTCGCCTGGATTGGAAACCAGACGAGTTCACTTCTTCCTGCGGGACCGGTGAAAGATTTGCTTGTTGAAGGTATCATTCATGGAGTTGGAAGCATCATCGTTTTCCTTCCGAATATCCTAATCCTCTTTTTCTTCATTTCTTTGATGGAAGATTCTGGATACATGGCGCGCGCCGCCTTTATCATGGATAAGCTGATGCATAAAATCGGGCTTCATGGACAGTCGTTTATCCCACTGATTATGGGTTTTGGGTGTAATGTTCCTGCAATTATGGTAACGCGAACGCTCAAGGACAGGAATGACCGGTTGCTTACAATGCTAATCAATCCATTTATGTCCTGCAGCGCGCGGCTTCCGGTGTATATTTTAATTGCTGGCGCGGTATTTCCCGAACATGCAGGCAGTGTTATTTTCGGATTGTATATTACAGGAATTATTCTTGCCATGCTAATTTCTATAATTTTCAAAAAAACACTTTTTAAAAGCAAAGAGGCGCCATTTGTGATGGAGCTTCCCCCTTACCGTATGCCTACACTGCGTGTTATCGCCATGCATGTTTGGGAAAAAGGGAGGCAATACCTCAGCAAAATGGGAGGCGTGATCCTTATCGCGGTCATTTTGATCTGGGCGCTGGAATATTTTCCGGAAGGTAGTTCTGTTACACCTGACCAACGCCTTGAAAAATCCTATATTGCGAAAATCGGTAAAGCCATAGAACCTGTTATCTCTCCTCTGGGCTTTGACTGGCGCATGGGTGTCAGCCTGATCACTGGCGCCGCGGCAAAGGAGGTTGTGGTGAGTACGATGGGTGTTTTATTTGGGTCTTCTTATGATGATAATACGGTTAATCCATCGTCTCTCGGTATGAAATTACAGGCGGCGACATACCAGCATGAGACGGCAACCGGAAAAAAACTTTTTACTCCTCTTGTTGGCATTTCATTCCTACTGTTTATCCTGATCTACATGCCCTGCGTGGCTGTTGTTGCAACTGTAAACCGCGAATCGGGCAGTTGGAAATGGTCTCTTTTTCTGATTTCATACACTACTGTTTTAGCCTGGCTGGTATCATTTGCTGTATTTCAGATTGGGTCTTTAATGATGATATGATATGCGTTTTGCTAATATGAAAACAATATGGAGTTCACTATGAAAAGTTGTTTTAAAAACAAAACTTGGCTAAAGCAGGGTATATCGCCAACTTGAATTGCTACAACCTTAGGTCGTGGCAAATGATAATCAGATAGGTACTGGACTTTAGTCGAAAATATTTCCTTTTCGGAGTAGGTTTAATATTTTAATCCAAAGAAACAATGTTCTGGCAATATCTTTTAGTTTTCATCATCATATCAGCCGCAGCGCTTATAAGCTCGATTAGAGTGATCCGGTTTTTCGCATCAGCTCCCGGCAAATGTAGCGGTTGTAGCGGTTGCGCAATCAATGATCTTAAAAAGGATATCATGACTGTTCAAAAGCGAACATCTTGACTGGTTCACTTTTCTTGCTACCTTTGTAACAACTAACAGCAGTTATCATGGAATTTGGTATATGTCTCCAGGGAGTGATTCCGGTCAGAGCGGAACCATCGCACAGATCAGAGATGGTTACCCAGATTTTGTTTGGGGAATTGTACCGCATCACTGAAAAGAATGGCGTCTGGAACAGAGTTCAACTGGTTTTTGATGAATACGAAGGATGGATTCACTACCTTCAGACTCACACCCTTGAAGAAGAAGAATTTCTACGTCTCGAACATTCTGAAACGCCTGTTTCTCTCGATCTGGTTCAATTGGTAATTCGCGAATCGCGAAATGACATGCTACCAGCGCCTCTCGGAAGTTCCCTTCCCGGATTGGCTAACGGACAATTAACCATCAGTGGAGCGACTTTTCTTTACGATGGCGCCGTTTCGACTTTCACTCCTGTTGAAACATTAAAGTCAGGCGCGGAAAGAGACGCCTTTTGTCTGCGACTCACCCAGGATGCTATTCTTTACCACAATGCGCCATACCTTTGGGGAGGCAGAACGCCACTCGGGATTGATTGTTCAGGGTTTGTGCAGATGGTTTTCAAACTTCAGCATATTAAGCTCCTGCGCGATACAACCCTGCAAGCCAGCCAGGGTGAAGTTATTGGTCTGCTGTTTGAAGCGCTGCCCGCCGATCTGGTCTTTTTTGATGACGAAGAAGGTAAAATCAACCATGTTGGAATGTTGCTCAACCGCAATACTGTCATCCATTGTTCAGGACAGGTAAGAATTGATCCCATTGACCAGGAGGGTATTTTCAATACGGAACTTATGAAATACACCCATAAATTGAGGTTGATCAAACGAATGTTCTGAAAGGCGCTGGTTATTCCTGTTTTTTATATTCGATCTTCTTGTTCTTTTCAACTTTTGGTTGGTTAAATACCCACGTCAGTCTGATACTTATCACGTTGTTGAATTGTTTCCGGGTATATGGGTTCCGGGGATAGGTTCTCGGATCGCTCACAAGAACAGTGCGGTTACTTCTTATTGAGTATTGATACCTCAGATTTGCCCATAGTTTTGACCAAATCCGAATCTGCAAATCTGCAATAACCGAAATATCATTATTTGCCAGAGTAGTCTGATACTGGAAAAGACTATCAAAGAAATTATTCTTAGTTTCCTTGTAGTTTATCAGTTGTCCGTAACTAAAACCCACACCGCCTGAAATTATCCGTTTATCGGTAAAATGGATAAGCACCGGTATTTCGGCATAATCCAAATTCAACCTGAATCCGGTGGTGTCTGTAGCTCCTCTGTGGTAGCTTCCCTTTTGCGAATAGAGCAATTCCATGCTAACCGAGAAATTCTTATTTTTCCCAAATGGCACAATTACCTGTGGACCTACATTTAACCCGATTTTACTGAAACCATAAAACTCGTCGCCATCAACCTGGGTAAGGTTCATTCCAATACTCATAGCGCCAAGTATTCGCTGGGCTTTTGAGGGTTCAGAAATCAGCAGAAGCATCATCAATATAAAACTGTATTGTAGTAATCGGTTTGAAAGTTGCATGATATTGGTTTATAGCATTGATAACTTCAATGTCCCGTCAGGGACAAAATGTTAAAATTCAACTGATTTAAATATAAAATGTTCATTAAATGGAACTTGAAATTTTCAAGGTAATTTAGACTGCTTATCTACTTTAAACAAATTGAACGTTATCAAGGCTCATTAAATCTCATTCTATAATCATGTCATCCCTTCGGGATTCTATTGCAAGCCCAATCTTTTCAATCTATAATCATGTCATCCCTTCGGGATTCTGTTGCAACGCCAATCTTTTCAATCTATAATCATGTCATCCCTTCGGGATTCTGTTGCAACGCCA
>JBAXRP010000084.1:0-16397 GCA_037131145.1 Bacteroidota bacterium | reverse complement strand
CATGATTATAGATTGAAAAGATTGAGTTTGCAACAGAATCCCGAAGGGATGACATAGTTATAAAAAGAGATTTAATGAGCCTTAATAACAATCATCTTGTTTAAAGCAGATCAGCAGTATTCCAGGTTTCAAAGTTCAAAGTGCCAAATCCCTTATGAAAAATGAGAGAGAGTCATGGTTTACCAACTGCTGAAAACAAGAACCTGGAACTTTGAACCTGGAACCTGGAACCTGCAACCTGGAACTCGCAATCACATGCTCCGTAAGAGCCAAATTTTAATAGAATGAAGGATTTTGGGTACAAGGTATTAAAAGATGAAACTATTGATTACGATCGGCAGGATATGCGTATTACGAAATATGTCCTGTTTCAGGAACCGTCAATTCAGTTGTGCATTGGCTGCGGAAGTTGTTCAGGAACATGCGCCACGGGTCATTTCACCGAATTTAACATCCGCAGAGTCCACACATTAATCCGGCGCGGTGAAACAAGGGCGCTGAAAAAAGAGATTCAAAAATGTATGTTTTGCGGGAAATGCCAGTTGGTTTGCCCAAGAGGAGTGAATCTGCGGAATTTGATTTTATCGATAAACAAGGCAATTGAACAAATCGGATGATCAACTTTAACCTTTTCGTTCTTCCCTTTTCGCTTGGGCTCATATATTTACTTATTGCCGTCGGTAAGAGTTGGTATCTGTGGATAAAGGCGTTACCCGCGCATGACAAGGTTAAATTGAAGGCAGGAATCCGCCATCCTCAACTTATCCTTGGCGCAATCAGGGAAGTTTTTATGGAAGGATTACTTCATCGTAAAATGTGGTTGCGCAATCCCTTGATGGGGTACATGCATACGAGTTTTGCACTTGGATGGTTTTTGCTGATTGTTCTCGGCAACATCGAAAGTCGTTTTTATAGCGGTACTCATCTGAATGCCCCATATTACCCCATTTTTCTGAAGTTTTTCATCCATGATAAACTGGTAATCTTTTTTGAGGTCTATACAGTTCCCGGAATTTTTCGTTTTCTGATGGACTTTATCCTGCTGTTTGTCCTGAGCGGGTTATTCCTTGCGATAATAAAGCGGCAAAAATCAAGGTGGTTTGGAATGAAACGCGCCACTGAATACCAACTAACAGACCAGATTTCACTGATCTGTCTTTGGATGATATTTCCGATGCGGCTCCTTGCCGAAAGCTATACTGCCGGTTATTACGGGAGCGGAGGAGGTTTTATGACCCAGCCGCTGGGCGAATTTCTTGTTTCAATAACCCCGCTTCCATCCGATTTTATTGCCTATACAATGTGGTGGGGCTATTCGCTTGCTCTGGGAATTTTCTTCATCACCCTCCCCTACTCGCGTTATATGCACATCCCGACGGAGATTCTGCTGATTTTCTTCCGCCACTGCGCCATTCAACCAAGAAAATGGCATTCAGCCTTTTCCGATGTTGAAGTTCATGCCTGTTCGCGGTGTGGCGTTTGCATTGATGTATGCCAAATGAATGATGCCGGAATCACAGATTCTCAGGCAGTTTATTTTATCAGGGGCGTTCGCGATCAGTACGTTCCAGACGAAATTTCACGCAAGTGTCTCGTTTGCGGGCGGTGTCAGGAAGTTTGTCCGGTTGGAATCCGCACCGATTCACTTCGTCTGATCAAACGCCGCGAGTTGTTTTCCTCACAGCCATCCGATTACAGTTTCCTCACAACCGCTTCAATCCGCAAGGGTGAGAGTCCCCGTCAGGGTGGGGTTGCCTATTTTGCCGGTTGCATGTCGCACCTAACTCCGTCAATTATCCGGGCGATGAAGGGTATTATGGAAAAGGCGGGGATCAATTATGTGCAAATTGACGAAAACCGAAGTATTTGCTGCGGTCGCCCGCTGATGATAGCAGGGAAGGACCGGCAGGCAAATGATCTTATTACTGCCAACAAAGATCTTATCAGGCAAACAAAAGCCGAACTTCTTGTGACCTCCTGCCCGATCTGCTATCGCGTGTTCAGGGAGGAATACGCTCTTCCCATCAGGGTACAGCATCATACTCAGTTTATTCTCGATTTGGTAAAATCCGGCAGAATTCCGCTCCAGGGGCATTTTAAGAAAGTCGCTTATCATGATCCGTGTGATCTTGGGCGCGGATCACGCATCTACTCAGCTCCGCGCGAGGTTCTGGCAAAAGTGGCCGATCTGGTTCCGGTTATAAATGAAGGGTCGGATGCGCTATGCTGCGGCGGCAGTCTGGGAATTTTAAACGCTTCGCAGCAGCAACGCGATGAAATGACAAAAATCTCTCTGAGTATAATAATGAAAGAACAACCCGAGATACTTGTTACAGCCTGCCCTTTGTGTAAAAAGACATTTTCAAAACACGCTGAAATCGAAGTGAAGGATATTGCCGAACTGGTTTATAAAGCCATCCCGGGATAAACTATTCTTTCTTACTGCGCTTCCTGTCTGTCTCGTCAAGCAGGATTTTGCGGAGCCGGATTGATTTTGGGGTTACTTCAACATATTCATCTCCGTTGATATATTCCATCGCCTCCTCAAGGGAAAATTTGATTGGAGGATAAATTACTGCCTTATCATCTGATCCCGATGCGCGAACATTCGATAATTTCTTGGTTTTATTTACATTAATCACAATATCGTCGCTTCGGGTGCTCTCGCCAATAACCTGACCGTTATAAACCTCTTCAAACGGATCAATGAAGAATTTACCGCGATCCTGAAGTTTATCAATTGCATAAGTAATTGCCATGCCGGTGTACATCGAAATCAGCGATCCGTTGTTCCGCCCGGGCAAATCCCCTTTCCACTGCTGATAATCCTTAAACCGGTGAGCCATAACCGCTTCGCCTTCCGTGGCTGTAAGCACCGGATTCCGTAATCCTATAAGTCCGCGCGCCGGGATGTCAAATTCGAGGATCACTCTATCGCGTTTGTGCTCGATATGAATCATGTCGCCTCGTCGTCTGCTAACCAACTCAATCACCTTGCCTGCAAATGGTTCCGGCACCTGTACTTTCAGCAATTCCACCGGTTCGCACTTATGTCCGTCAATCATTTTGGTGAGAATCTGCGGCTGTCCTAACTGAAATTCATAACCTTCGCGGCGCATGGTTTCAACCAGAATGGCAAGATGAAGGATACCCCTTCCAAAAACCTGAAACCTGTCGGGGGAATCCATCTCTTCCACCCGCAAAGCGAGGTTTTTTTCGGTCTCTTTAAACAATCGTTCCCGCAGATGACGTGATGTTACAAAATTGCCTTCTTTCCCGGCAAACGGCGAATTGTTGATAGTAAACAACATGCTCATGGTAGGCTCATCCACGCTTATGCGGGTCATTCCTTCAGGATTTTCAAAATCGGAAATGGTGTCGCCAATTTCAAAATTTTCAGGACCAAGAACGGCACAAATCTCTCCAGCGCCAACTTCATATTTCACCTTTTCCTTGCCGAGCCCTTCAAAAAGGTATAACTCCTTGATGGCGGATTTTAAAATAGCGCCGTCATTTTTAACCAATGATACCTGCATACCCGCTTTCACCGAGCCACGTGAAATACGCCCAACCGCTATTCTGCCAACATAAGAGGAATAGTCTAACGAACTGATTTGCAACTGCAGAGTTCCGGGAATCTGCTTCGGAGCCGGAATAAATTCAATGATCTGATCCAGGAGGTAACTTACGTCGGTGGTTTCATTGCGCCAATCGTCCGACATCCAGCCATGTTTCGAAGAACCATATACCGTAGGAAAATTCAACTGGTCTTCGCTTGCGTCGAGGCTGAACATGAGGTCAAACATGGCTTCCTGAACCTCGTCGGGCGCACAGTTTGGTTTGTCAACTTTATTTATAACCACGATGGGCTTTTTTCCAAGCTCCAGCGCTTTTTGCAAAACGAAACGAGTTTGTGGCATCGGACCTTCGAAAGCATCCACCAGAATCAAAACGCCGTCAGCCATATTCAGCACACGTTCTACCTCGCCGCCAAAGTCGGAGTGACCAGGGGTGTCAATAATATTAATCTTTACCCCTTTGTATCTTACCGAAACATTTTTTGACAAGATGGTGATGCCGCGCTCACGCTCCAGATCATTCGAGTCTAAAATCAACTCGCCCATCTCCTGGTTATCGCGAAACAAACGGACCTGATGAAGAATGCGATCAACCAGTGTTGTTTTTCCGTGATCTACATGCGCAATGATTGCTATATTTCTGATTTCCTGCATGATAAATATGTAACCTGACAAATTAAAATAGTTTGCAAAGGTACGCTAATTATCAATGCAGCAAACATTTAAAGCAATCCGTTTAACCTACCTATTTCCCAAACTTAATAAACTTGTCGCTTTTAGTGCTACAGAAGGCGCAGGATGCCTCTGGTTTGGCTACATCGTAGGTGTTTCCGCATTTCGGACAGACCCAATAAATATTTGAAAGGGTTTCTACTTTTTTGGAATTGAGCGCGTTAAGGGCATTCTGGTACATTACCTGGTGTTTTTTTTCTGTATCCATAGCCCAGCGAAACGATTTTATTGCCGCATCGGCGCTTTCTGCCTTGGCAGTGGCAATGAAATCCGGGTACATTTTGGTCATTTCGTAAGTTTCGCCGGCAATGGCATCTTCGAGGTTTTCTTTGGTGGTTTTAACAGTAAATTCGGGTTTAACAACATCCATTTTCTGTCCCATCTTTTCAATTACTGTTTTATGGTTTGCGGCATGAATGGCTTCTGCCTTCGACGTAGCTTCAAACATTGATGCAATCTGGATAAAACCCTCCTTTTTCGCCTGTTCGGCATAAGCGGCGTATTTGGCGCTCGCGGTTGATTCGCCTTTGAAACCAGCTTTCAGATTTGCGATAGTTTTGTCGGCTCCTCCGGCAAAAGTTTGTAAACCGGCTATAATCAGCATGATAATTCCGGAAATGATTGTGTTTTTCATAATGATTGTTTTTAGTTAATGGTTAATTAGTGAAGTTTACTGTTATTTTGATTGCAATGTTCTTTAGATTTTAGTTCTGTTAGAAGTTGGCAAACAGTATAAGAATTCAAAAAAGAGTTGCTTTTGGGATTTGTCTGTGATATTTTTTTAACAGGATTTTTTCCAACTCTTCATTTGTAATGATTGATTTGTCTTTTAAAATGTGATGGACAATAAAACCATTTCTTGCAAGATAATATGAAATCATGGAAAAACGATGACAGTCAAATGGCTCTGCTTCCGAACACATTAAAGAAATATTGAATCCTCTATCTAAACCCTTTTGTAGTCGCTCAACACCAAATAAAAATTTTGGCGTTTCTCTGACTTTGTCAAAATCTACTTTTCCAAAAGAGTCAAGTAATTCTTTTTCAGTATGCCTTGCACCAAATTCTTCACCAAAATGCAGATATATGATTTTGCTTGCTTTAAGTGATTTTTGCAGGTTGTCAATATTAAATTGTGGACTGTAGGAGCTGGCAGGTACGCTTCTAACGTCAATTATACAAGTTATTGAAAATGTTTTTATTAGATCAATAAAAAAATCAATTGAGTGATTTGAATGACCAACAGTATATATTACTTTGTCTTTCTTCTTCATAAAATGAGCTGTTAAAAATCCCATGCTCCCATTTTCTTAGCGTGAGTGTAAAACGCAAAGTCCATATGCGAATCCCTCACAAGCCAATCATATAATCAATAACCAGCGAACCTCCAAAATATCCGGTGATGGAAATGAACGCCATGGCAAGGAAAAACAGTCCGAGTGAAACATATTTAAGCTGTGTTTCGTATTTTCCAAGATGGTTGATTACAATTCTGAAAAGCGTTGCCACAATAATTGTTATTAATGTAAGAGTCGCAAAAAGTTCATGCTTGTCGCGAATCAGTCCGGCTTCACCTTCCATTGGGCTGGTCAGGAAATACCCGGTGCCAAATGCAAGGATGGTTCCAGCCATACCGATGATCTCAAGCCAGTATCCGGTTTTTATTAGCCAGCTATATTTTTTTAAAAACAGGGAGGCAAGGTCGAATAGAAACCCTACCGTAATGATGGCAATCGGAAAATGTACCATCATAGGATGAAAATGCGCTGAGGATATCATACCATATAAAATTAGTAACACAAATGTAAGCCAAAGTAAGTTATCAACAATGTTAATTCGGTTCGGAATTTGAAATAATTTTGCAGCTTCGTTCCACTTTTCACTTTTTATTCTTCAAAATGGTTGATTTTATTCATTTACACATACATACACAATACTCAATCCTCGATGGCGCCTGTAGGATAAATGAAATGGTAAACAGAGCGGTCGCGCTCGATATGAAGGGCATTGCCGTTACCGATCATGGTAATTTGTTTGGAATAATGGAATTTGCTGAGGCTGCCGACAAGCAGAATGGCTTTAAACCCATTTTCGGATGTGAAACCTACGTAGCACAGCGCACCCGTAATGACAGAGTTGAACAGTTTGACCGCAAGAGCGACCACCTCGTTCTTCTGGCAAAAAATGCCATTGGGTATAAAAATCTGATGAAACTGATCTCAATGTCATGGACGGAAGGACATTATTATAAACCGAGGATTGACAAGGAACTTCTACTTCAATACCATGAAGGACTGATTGCCTCTTCCGCTTGTCTTGCCGGGGAAATTCCGAGAGGGATCCAAAACGGAAATACGGAAAAAGTTGAAAAAGCGCTGATTTTCTATAAAGAATTGTTTGGCAGCGACTTTTATCTCGAATTGATGCGACATCCGGCAACAGATCCAACGCGCGACGGCGATGTTTATAAAAGACAGATGAAGGTTGGCGCCGAACTGATTAAACTGGCTCATCAACATGAAATTAAATTAATTGCAACCAACGACGTCCATTTTCTGATGGAAGAGGATGCAGAAGCTCACGACAGACTGCTTTGCATCAATACCGGAAAATTTATGGACGACCCTGACCGTATGCGCTATACCGGACAGGAGTGGCTCAAGTCGAAAGCGGAGATGAACTCTTTGTTTGCCGATATTCCGCAAGCATTGGAAAATACTATTGAAATACTCGACAAGGTTGAGATTTACAGCTTGAACCGGGATCCTATAATGCCCGATTTTCCATTGCCATTTGAATTTACCGACCCTGATGAATACCTGCGACATCTCACTTACCAGGGAGCAAGTCATCGGTATCCGGATATCACGCCCGAAATTACCGACAGGATCAATTTTGAGTTGGAAACCATAAAAAAAATGGGCTATCCCGGCTACTTTCTGATAGTTCAAGATTTTCTTAACGCCGCCCGCGATATGGGGGTTTCTGTCGGTCCCGGACGTGGATCTGCTGCCGGATCGGTTGTTGCTTTCTGCACAAGAATTACCGATGTTGACCCTTTGAAGTTCGATCTGCTGTTTGAACGGTTCCTTAACCCCGACCGTGTTTCGATGCCCGATATTGATATTGATTTTGATGAAGACGGGCGTGACCGCGTACTGAAATGGGTAGTCAATAAATATGGCGCCGACAAGGTTGCACAAGTGATCACCTTTGGAACAATGGCTGCAAAAGGCGCAATCCGCGACGTTGGGCGCGTTCAACGATTACCGCTTGACGAGGTGAGCAAACTCACTAAACTTGTGCCTGTGCGCCCCGGGGTTACTCTGAAAACGGCATACCAGGAGGTTCCCGAACTGAAAGCGGCGCGGACGTCGCCAAATAAACTTATTGCTGAAACCCTGAAGTATGCCGATATTCTCGAAGGTTCGGTAAGGCAAACCGGAATCCACGCCTGTGGTATTATCATCAGCCGGGATAATCTTATGGAGAACATTCCGGTTACCACTTCCAAGGAATCGGAGCTTTGGGTTACTCAGTTTGACGGCGAGTTTATTGAAAAAGTCGGCATGTTGAAAATGGATTTCCTCGGATTGAAAACCTTGTCCATTATCAAGGACGCCATTCAGAATATCAAGGAATCGAATGGAAGCGACATAGATCTGGATGATCTTCCTTTCGATGATGAAGCGGCTTATGAACTCTTCAGCCAGGGGAAAACCACAGGGATTTTTCAGTTTGAGTCGGACGGCATGAAAAAGTACCTGAAGGATCTAAAACCCAATAAAATTGAGGATCTTATTGCAATGAACGCCTTGTACCGTCCCGGACCGATGGATTACATACCGAGTTTTATTGCCCGGAAACATGGAAAGGAGAAAATAGTTTACGACATTCCTGAGATGGAAAAATACCTGAAAGATACTTATGGTATTACAGTTTATCAGGAACAGGTGATGCTTCTTTCACAGTTGCTTGCCGGTTTTACCAAGGGAATGGCTGATTCGTTGCGAAAAGCCATGGGAAAAAAGATTGAGACAATGATGAGCGATTTGAAACCCAAATTTTTTACCGGTTGTAAAAATAATGGTCATAATGAAGCAATCGTGCAGAAAATCTGGAAAGACTGGGAAGCGTTTGCAAATTACGCCTTCAACAAATCACATTCAGCCTGTTATGCCTATATAGCCTACCGGATGGCTTATCTTAAAGCCCATTATTCTTCCGAATTTATGGCTGCGGTTCTCAGCCGGAACCTGAATGATTTGAAGGAAATTACTCTATTCCTTGATGAATGTAAGCGAATGCAAATCCCGGTGCTGGGTCCCGACGTTAATGAAAGTTCCTCGAAATTCGTCGCTAATAAACGCGGAGAAATAAGGTTCGGGATGGCAGGGATTAAAAACGTTGGAGAAGCCGCAGTTAAAAGTATTGTTGAAGAGCGAATCTCGAATGGCCCATTCAGTTCAATATTCGATCTGACTCGCAGAATCAGTAGTCATAACGTGAATAAACGCTGCCTTGAATCGCTTGCCAAAGCAGGCGCTTTTGATTGTTTCGAAAATACCCACCGCTCTCAGTATTTCTTTCAGGAGAACACTGATGATACGGCTTTCCTTGATAAAATAGTTCGCCATTCGGCGGATTATCATTCACGCAAAGATTCAATGCAGGTTTCGCTGTTCGGTGAAGCCGACGAAGTTCATTTTATTGAACTGTCGCTTCCCGAATGTCGCCCCTGGTCAAAGCTGGAACAACTGAAATTTGAAAAGGAGGTTACAGGTTTTTATATGAGCGGACATCCGCTTGATGATTACCAGTTTGAAATGACACAGTTTTGCACGGTTACTATTGAAGAATTGAAACAGGATTTGAAACCATTCAAAGGCAAAGAGATATCTTTTGCCGGGATTGTCATTGAATCTAACCACAAAATAGGGAAATCGGGCAAACCATTTGGTTCGTTTGTAGTTGAGGATTATTTCAACTTTATCTCACTTTCAGTATTTTCAGAGGATTTCCTCAAATGGAAGCATTTACTTGAGGAAGGTCAGTATATTTTTATAAAGGCAAGAGTGGAACAAAGGTTTGATAACGCAGATCAACTCGCTGTAAGAATCAACCAGGTTTTCCTGTTGCCCGAAGTGATGGAAAAATTTACTAAGGTTCTTTCGCTTACTGTTTCTCTGAATGAGTTAACAATCGAAATCATCAGCAAACTTCAAGACCTTGCCGCAAAATCAAAAGGCAATTGCCGCCTTCGCATCAGGATTCATGACCCTGAAGAAAATATTATGATTGATCTGCCTTCTAAAAAATCACGGGTTAATCCAAAAGAAATGGTTATGGCGCTAAAGGCTTTTCCCGAAATTCAGTGCAGGGTTATCGGAGAGTAACGAGGTATCGAAATGTGAAAGATTGATGGATTTTTTATAATTTTACAGCTTGAAAAAAGATTCACCTTTAAATAAATACTATATGTTTGAAAAGTTAACCGACGCCAATTTTGACGAAAAGGTATTAAAAAGCGAAAAGCTTGCCGTTGTTGATTTATCTGCCGAATGGTGTGGTCCATGCCGCATGGTTTCTCCGATTGTTCACGAACTGGCAACTGAGTATGAAGGCAGGATTGTTGCCGGAGAACTCAATGTGGATGATAATCCCACAATCACCGCCATGTTTAAGGTCAGAAACATTCCAACAGTACTGTTTATTAAAGGCGGTCAGGTTGTTGACAAACAGGTTGGCGCTGTTCCCAAAGCGACATATAAAGCCCTGATCGAAAAATACATTTGAAAAATTAATCTGAAATAACTTTTGACAAAGAAAATTTAGCCTCCTCGCCACTTCGCCATTTCGTTAATTAATATGCCTTCGTGTCCCTCGACCAACATCGTTTAGAGCAATTTTCTTCCCTTGAATTTCTCGCCCGTCAGGTAGTGGAAGGATTCATTACCGGATTGCATAAAAGCCCTTTTCATGGCTTCAGCGTTGAATTTGCCGAACACAGGTTATACAACGCCGGGGAATCAATCCGCTCGATAGACTGGAAACTCTATGGGAGGACGGATCGTTTATATACAAAACGATACGAGGAGGAGACCAACCTGCGATGTCAGATATTTATTGACAACTCTTCCTCCATGTATTATCCGGTAATTGCAAAGCCCGACATTGACCATCCCAACAAAATTACATTTTCGGTTTATGTTGCGGCAGCGCTGATTTACCTCTTCAAGAAGCAACGCGACGCATCGGGAATCAGTGTGTTTTCTGATACTGTCGAGTTACATACTCTCACAAAGTCAAATCCGGTTCATCACAGATATCTATACTCTGAGCTGGAAAAATTACTGGTTCCAATACCGCCGGAAAGCCGTAAGGAGACCCAGGCTGCCGAAGCAATTCATGAACTGGCAGAAAGAATTCATAAACGTTCGCTGGTTATCATTTTCAGTGATATGTTCGACCATTCTCCTCAAAAGGAAGATATCTTTTCCGCTCTCCAGCATCTGAAACACAACAAACACGAAGTCATACTTTTTCATGTGATTGACAAAGGCAGGGAAATAGATTTTAATTTCGAGGATCGTCCTTATAAATTTATAGATATTGAAACCGGCGAGCAGTTGCGATTGCATCCTTCCGCCTTGCGCAGTCGCTATGTTGAGTCGGTGACAGCTTATAAAAATGAACTACGGATGAGGTGCGGGCAGTATCATATTGATTTCATTGAAGCCGATATCAATGCCGGATTTGAGCAGGCTCTGCTACCTTACCTTCTGAAAAGGAGCAGGTTATTCTGATACCAGAGCCATTTAATGATATGAAATGGCTTGATTTTTCAAACAGCTTTCCCTGATTGAGCTAATTACACTACTTTTGTGCTTTATTAACCGTTATTCATGGAGAAATTGATTTTCATTCTTTACGGATTGACTTTGATTGCAGGGTTTGCCTTACTTTTCTTCAGACTTGGAAAACCAAAGCCAAAGCAGGACGAAGCGGAAGCAGAGCGGCTCAAACTTCAGCTTGAAGGACTCAATAATGAAAAAAGCAAGCTGGAAGAACGTTCCAGACTTCTTCAGAGTCAGGTTGAGCAGGCTGCGCGACAAATTTCTGATAAAGACGCCACAATCCTTGAACTAAACCGAAATTTGTCGTCGCGAAATTCGGACTATAACAGCCTTGAAAAGAATCTTGAGGATGAGCATAAAAACATTGAAAACCTTCAGGAGAAGTTCCGGATTGAATTTAAAAATCTCGCCAATGAAATTCTTGAAGAGAAGTCGCTGAAATTCACCGAACAGAACAGGACTAAACTTGATGAAATACTAAAACCCCTGGGCGAAAAGATTCGCGAATTTGAAAAAAAGGTTGACGAAACTTATGATAAGGAATCCAAACAACGCTTTTCCCTTGAAAAAGAGATCCGAAATCTTGCCGAACTAAACCAACAGATAAGCGCGGATGCAAAAAACTTAACCACAGCGCTGAAATCAGACTCCAAAAAACAGGGAAATTGGGGCGAGCTTGTGCTTGAGCGGGTGTTGGAAAGCTCCGGTCTTACAAAAGGACAGGAATACATCCGTGAGTTTTCAACACGTACCGACCAGGGCGAAGTTTATCGTCCCGATGTGATTGTTAATCTTCCCGATATTAAGCACATCATCATTGATTCAAAGGTTTCGCTTATTGCCTATAATGAATTTGTGGCTGCTGAAACCACCGAAAACAGAGACCGTCAGATTAAACTCCACTTGCTTTCCATTCGTAATCATATCAAACTTTTAAGCGAAAAAAACTATCAGCAACTGGGCGCTTTCGACACGCCGGATTATGTGCTGCTGTTCATTCCTATCGAATCTTCTTTCAGCGTGGCAATCCAGGCAGATCCAGAGCTTTTCACCTTTGCCTGGGATAGGAATGTGGTGATAGTAAGTCCGACAACCCTCCTTGCAACGCTCAAAACCGTGGCTTCAATCTGGAAACATGAAAAGCAGACACAAAATGCCATTGAAATTGCCCGACAGGGAGGACTTTTGTATGATAAATTCGTCGCTTTCCTTACTGATCTCGATAAATTGGGAAATCAGCTTGATACGGTAAAAAGGACTTATGATGAAGCCCAGAAAAAACTTTCGACCGGAAGCGGGAATCTGATCGGAAAAGTAGAGAAACTGAAGGAATTGGGCTCAAAAGCTTCGAAAGAGATACCGAGAGGAATGCTGGGGAAAGAGGAATAAGAAATTCAGATTTCAGATTTCAGATTTCAGATTTCGAATTTCGGAAATCCGAACTACATATTAAGGTAAATTATTATGAAAGAAACGTTTATTTACGGTTTGAGACCGACGATTGAAGCGATAAAAGCGGGGAAGGAATTTGAAAAGGTTTTTCTGCAAAACGGGCTGAAGGGAGATATTTTCAGGGAACTTTTCAGTCTGATCAGGGAACTGGAGATTCCTTTCCAGTTTGTGCCTGTTGAAAAGCTGAACCGCCTTTCGCACCAGAATCACCAGGGAGTAATCTCCTTTGTTTCGGAGATTACTTACCAGAAAATTGAAGACCTGGTTCCCTTTGCTTTTGAGCAGGGGCGCCAGCCATTATTCCTTATTCTCGACAGGGTTACCGATGTGCGTAATGTGGGAGCCATAGCCCGCACTGCCGAATGTGCCGGAGTTGACGGATTGATCATCCCGGCAAGAGGCTCGGCGCAGATCAACTCCGACGCCATCAAAACATCTGCCGGCGCGCTATATAAGCTGCCGGTTGTTCGCGCGCAGAACCTCAAAGAGACAATTCAGTTTCTGAAAAACAGCGGACTTACAATCATCGCTGCCACTGAAAAAGCTACAGTTAGCTATTCTGCTGTGGACTACAATAAACCGCTTGCGTTGATACTGGGGTCGGAAGGCGAAGGAGTTTCGGAAGAATATCTGAAATTAACGGATGTAACTGTTCAAATTCCATTGGTTGGAGAGATTGAATCGCTCAATGTTTCGGTTGCGTCAGGCGTTATTTTGTTTGAGGCGTTGCGTCAGCGAAACATTCAATAGCATTATGGCATGAAATACGTTTACAGGTTTACTCCGGGAATCATCGTATTGTTTTATATCCTTCTCTTCATTGGCTTTAAATCGCCGGAGCGAACCTGGGACCGAATTATTAACAGCGATGGCAAGGGTTACTATGCTTACCTACCTGCCATTTTTATCTATCACGATCTGGAATTTAAATTCGTAGAACAGTACGAAAATCAATATTATCCCCTCAACCGTAGTGTTTTCAAAGAGTTCCGCCAGGATGAAGGAAACCGGGTGGTCAACAAATATTTCCCCGGAATGGCAATTTTATGGCTGCCGTTTTTCCTTCTCGGTCATATAATAGCTTGGCTGGAAGTTTTCGCAAGGGACGGATATTCACTTCCATACCAATATTCTATTGCTTTTTCAGCTTTTCTGTTTCTATGGCTTGGGGCAAAATGGCTGATGCAACTACTAAAAAGTTTCGGCTCCGGCGAGCGAATCGCAGCATTCATAACCCTGGTTATCACGCTTGGTACAAACATGATTTTCTTTACCGTGATTGAGCCATCAATGACCCATGTTTACTCATTTGCCCTGATTACGGGTTTTATGCTTACAACTTACAATTTTTTCCACCGCTACCAACCGAGATGGTTTGTAAGGTCTTTACTACTCTTTACTCTGATATTCCTGATCCGTCCAACCAACGGAATTATCATACTACTTATACCTTTTCTTGCCGGAAGCCTGGAAACGATCCGGAGCGCTTTCAGGCAGGTTTTTATGGATAAGAAAACCTTGCTGCGCGGAATTATCCAGGCATTGATTCTGCTTCTAATCCCGGTTGTTTTGTGGTATCTTCAAACCGGTCAGCCTTTTGTTTATACTTATGGAGAAGAAAAACTGGATTTCTTTCATCCTCATATTTTAGACATTCTTTTCAGTTTTAACCGCGGATGGTTCATTTACACTCCCATCGCACTGTTTTCCCTGATAGGGTTTATCGGGTTATTCAGGGCAAACAGGTTCCGGTTTTACTGGTTGCTTGGGTTCTTCATGATATTTGTTTATGTAGTTTCATGCTGGTGGGTTTGGTACTATGCCTCGAAATGCGGTCAGCGGGTATTTGTGGATATTTATGCTGTTGTAGCATTGCTGATTCTTTTCCTGTATCAAATTACCGGATCATCAGGATGGAGAAAGGCGCTTACAATTGGACTAGTTGTGCTGATCGGGTTGAATCTGATTCAGTTCTACCAACACGCAAAATGGATTTTTCCGCCATACAATATCACCGGTGAGATTTACCGTGATTCATTTTTCAGTTTATCCCGGAAAGCGAAGGTTTACATTCCCAATGAAGGAATAGTTGCAATTAAAACTCTGGAAAATGATTTGGAAAAGGAGATGGGAACTGTCTGGATGAATGAGGCGACACGCAACGATACGGTTTTTCATCAGGGACGCTGGTCGTCGAAAATTGATTTCAAGATTCCATACAGTATCGGGCTTGATACAAAAACAGATTCATTGTTTTCTACTCCAAACCGGTTGATCAGAATACAAGCCTGGGTTTTTTCTCCAAAAGAAACTACCGAAGCTACGTTGGTAACCGACTACCAGAATAAAGGAAAAAGTCTCAGTTATAATCAGTTTATTCTTGACTACTTTGTGCCTGCCAACAAATGGACTTCAGTTGAAGTTGCCTTTTATGTCCCGCGCAATATGCCTGATTCAGGTTCGGTAAAGATCTATTTTTATAATCCGGCTCCAATCTATAAACTTTATGTTGACGACCTAAAGATAGATTTTATCTCACTGAAAAATGAACCGGATTATATGAAGATTGAGGGGGCGTTGTTGCCGGAGGAGATCAAGTTGGTAAGTTGGTAAGTTGGTAAGTTGGTAAGTTGGTAAGCTGGTAAGTTGGTAAGTTGGTAAGTTGGCGGTATTTGTTACTTTTGCAGTCAGCAAACGGATTAGTAAAAGATAAATAAACAATTAAAATTTATTCGAAGATGAAAAAGATTAGCTTGTTATTATCGGGATTTATGATCATACTGTTGATCGTCTCTATGTCGTGCAAAAAGAAAACAACGGATCCGGCTGATGAGCCGCCTTCCATTACGCTTCAAACGGGCGCTGGTTATGTCTCTGGAGCTAAAACTGTTGTTGTTAAGGACTCGTTAAAGTTTGGCATCAGGGCAACCCCAAACAGTTCATCGGGAGCAAATCTTACAGGATTGGCTTTTGCAAGGACATTCAATGGGTACACCTATGATACAACGTATGTCCTGCCGAATTATAATGTTGATCTTTCTACCGTGGCAAATTCAGCAGTTGGAAATGAAACATTCAGCTTTGCAATTGTAGATGCAAATGGAGCTTCTGCCAGCGTTCAGGTTGTAATCACTACCATTCTCCCAACATCGTCCCTGAATAAATCATCAGCAACGGATCCTGAAAAACCTGGTATGGAAAGAACGAAAGTCTGGATAGTCCGGTAATATGTTTATCCTTAAAATTCAGGGTACTAAAAAGATTCCTGACTTTATTCAGATCAGGGATGAAAATTTTACTCTTATCGCTTATTTTAAAATCACTAATCCGAAAACTGCGCTTACCCGTTGCAACCTTCTTCACAGGATGGAGGATATTTTGCGCATTGCTAATGGAATGGGCTATGGAAAAATTCAAAGACTTGAAATGGAAGCGCCTTTGGATTGAAAAAAATTTGGCTAAAGCCGGGATCGTCTATGATCTTGATAACCTCCGGCTAAAGCCGGAGGCAATTCAATCCAGATTTTCTTTGACTGCTTATCTGCTTTGTTCAAGTTGCAAATAAGTATGGATATAGCTGGTTTTATGAAGAATAATTTCACCCCTTCGGGGTTTAAAACGGGTCTTTCAATTCTTTCTATAATCATTTCACCCCTTCGGGGTTTGCAAAAACATCGATTAGACAAAATGTTCATTGGTTGCCAAATCCCGAAGGGATGAAATGATTATAGATTGAAAAGATTGGGTTTGAAACAGAATCCCGAAGGGATGACAGGAT
>JBAXRP010000083.1:0-16537 GCA_037131145.1 Bacteroidota bacterium | reverse complement strand
ACTGATTACAACCATATTGAAAAAAAACATCACAAAAGAGGAATTTCATCTCCTATACCTGAAAAATCAGTATGACATGTCGAGGTAGAATTATTTTGCAACTGGAATTAATCCATGTTTTATCATCAGTTCCCTGATTTGCGGCATTACCCGCATCGCTGCAACATACCCCGAATCATAAGCATCCTTGTTTCGCGCGCCGCTCATATATGGAATTCCTTTCAGATTTGGAACTATCAGTAAATCTGCTTTTGATATCTTTTCAGCCTTCAACTGACCAGATGCGACTACAAGAGCGCGCATAAGCGTTTTAACCATATTGTCAATCTCCTTTGTAGAATCGCCTAATGCCATGATGTCAACGGCAATGACGATCTCTGCGCCGGTTTCCCGGCAAATATCAGCCGGAACATTGTTTAGCACTCCGCCATCAACAAGCAACTTTCCATACATCTTTACAGGTTCGAAAACGAATGGAATAGCGCAGGAGGCGTTTACCGAAGGCGCTATCGGACCCGAAGTTAATACGATGCTTTGCCCTGAAATCAAGTCGGTGGCAACGGCGGCAAATGGAATTTTCAGGTCTTCAATATTTCGCGCATGACAGCTTTTTTCAATATACTTCTGAAGTTTTTTCCCGGAAATGAAACCTTCTTTTGATCTGAACAGCGAAAAATCGAAAATTTGCCTCGCTTTGGTATTTACAAACCGCATCAGCGAGTCGGCATTGGGTTGATCGGCATACATGGCTCCAACAAGGCTTCCGGCGCTGGCGCCAGCTATAAAATCAATAGGAATGTTGTTTTCTTCAAGCGCCTTGATCACGCCAACATGTGCGGGACCGTGAAAGGCGCCGCCTCCGAGCGCAAGTGCAACCCGTGGTTTTTTCACCAGAATGTGCGGCGGCGGCATTTTTTCAGGTTTTTCAATTACCATAAACTGATCGGTGCAGGAAATCAAAAGAAATACAAAAATAATGAAAGGCGGTATCGTTTTCATGGTAAATATTATATGATTTTATACTGCAAACGGGGTAATTGAGAGATTCTGATCGCAAATTCCAAGTTCCAAATGCGCAGTTTCATCCCGTTTTGAGTATAATTCTTGGCAGAATCACCTCCAGAGCTTTTTTAACCGATTCTTCAATTGGAAAAAGATCAGTGCGAATCTCCAGATCAATATGTTGTGGCGTTTCAAATGGCGCAGTGATTCCGGTAAATTCCTTGATTTCCCCCCGGCGGGCTTTTGAATAGAGTCCTTTCACATCCCGCTCCTCGCAAACGTTAAGAGGAGCATTAACATAAATTTCAATAAAATCATCCTGCCCAATGATCTGGCGCGCCATATCGCGAATCTCTTCAGTAGGGCTGATAAAGCAGTTAATGGCAATGATTCCGCAATTCACGAATAGTTTTGAAACCTCGGCAATCCGGCGGATATTTTCATAACGGTCGGCGTCGGAGAATCCAAGATTGTTGTTAATTCCCGACCTTATATTATCGCCGTCGAGAATCTGAGTAACATAACCCATTACAAAGAGTTCCTGCTCAATATACTTTGCAAGCGTTGTTTTTCCCGCCCCTGATAAGCCGGTGAGCCAAATTACTCTTGCGCGCTGTTTCAGAATCGCTTCTTTTTCTTCTCTTCCAAGAATTTGATGAAAAATAGGGAAAATATTTTCGTTTGACTGAGGCATGTCGTCGAGTTTATTTATTGAGGATGCAAAGATAAACTTTCTGAAGTTTACTCAAACCTGAAACCTCAAACCTGAAACCTGAAACCTGAAACTTGGAACATGGAAAAATGAAAGTACCTTTGCGGAAAAAACATGCGGATTCTGATTGCTATTTGCCTGACGATATTGTTCCAGGCGCACATCTTTGCCAGGATAATCATGCAGCCCTACCTTCAGGCTGTTACTACATCTTCGGTTTTTGTTTTGATTGAATGTGATTCACCCGACACTGTAGAGGTAAAATTCGGAACTTCCAAAACGTATAATCTGAGCGCGAAAACTGAACTTATTGCAACAACAACGGCATCTCCGGTAACTTACATTCATAAAGTTAAACTCGCCGGGTTATCGCCCGCAACTAATTATCATTACCAGGCAATTCAGGGAAAATCTACCAGTAGCGACGCCGCCTTCTATACTGCCGTGAGCGCCGGTATGCCTTTCAGGATGGCGTGGATGGCAGATTGTCGTACAGGAACTGCAATTTTCGAAAAAATCAGTAAGTTGATGATTCAAGCCGATCCGATGTTTGCCATCTATGGCGGCGACCTTTGCATAAATTCAGAATATAAGTCATGGAAAAAACAATTCTTTATCAAAGACCAGCTTACATTCGCCTCTTGTGTGCCATTTTTTAATTCGCCCGGAAATCATGAAGGATGGAAGCAAAATACCAAAGCTTTCACCGAAAATCCTGTTTCCGCCTCTGGAACGCAGGATTATTACTCTTTTGATTACGGCGATCTGCATATTCTTTGTCTGAATAACGAAGTTCCATATAAGGAAGGTTCGCCACAATATGAATTTGCTGCAAGCGATCTCGCCGCCTCTAAACAGCCCTGGAAAATCGTGATTGCACATGTGCCAGCATATTGCAGCGGAGGACATGGCGAAAACAAAGAAATGATTGCCATGACGAAAGCCATCTTCGAACCAAATAAGGTGGATATTGTTTTAACCGGTCATTCTCATTTTTATCAGCACAACCTGATTAACGGAATCCATCACCTTGTAACCGGTTCAGCCGGAGCGCCATTATCCAATCCTGAGAAAGCTGATTATACTGTATTCCAGGCGAAAGAATATCAGTATGCGGTAATTGACGTCTCAACAAATAAGCTGAAGTTATACATATACAATCCTGCGCACGAGATACTCGATTCTTTTCAGTTAGAGAAATAGAAATCTCTATTTCATAAAGTTTATAACTTTGCTCTTTCAATTTCGCAACTTCAATATTTATGCGCATATTAGAATCAATAAACCAATCCATAGAAGTCAAACAAAAACTTCTTGCCAGCTCGATTCTGATCAGTGAGATCAGGAAAGTCTCCGTTGCATGCGCTTCGGCTTACTCGCGGGGAAATAAGGTGATGTTTTGCGGCAACGGCGGCAGCGCTGCCGACGCCCAGCACCTCGCCGCCGAATTATCCGGACGGTTTTATTACGACCGCGCGCCTTTGTCGGCAGAAGCTCTCCACGCAAACTCATCTTACATCACAGCGGTTGCCAACGATTATTCATTCGACGATGTTTATGCAAGGTCGGTTCATGGATCGGGACGAAAAGGCGATATTCTGATCGGAATTTCAACATCCGGCAACTCAGAAAATATAATCCGCGCCATGAAAGTCGCCAGAGAAATTGGTATTCTTACAGTAGGAATGACTGGTGAAACCGGCGGGAAAATCAAGGAGTTTTGCGATTACCTGATCAATGTTCCATCAACCGATACTCCCCGGATACAGGAAGCCCATATCCTTATTGGACACATAATTTGCGAACTGGTTGAATCTTCGCTTTTTCCAAAGGAGGGTTAACTGTGGAAGCTATCGTTCTTGCCGGTGGATTTGGTACGCGCCTGCAAAGTGTGGTAAATGACGTCCCGAAATCAATGGCTCTTATAAACAATCGTCCCTTTCTCGAATATCTTTTCGACTACCTTATTGAACAGGAAATTCATAAGGTGGTACTTTCAGTGGGCTACAAGCACGAAATCATCATCAATCACTTTGCCGACAGGTACAAGTCAATCAGCATCGAATACGCCATTGAAACCGAACCTCTTGGAACAGGCGGAGGCATCAGGCTTGCAATGTGGAAAATTAATGAGCCCCGCGCGCTGGTTATGAACGGCGATACAATTTTCAAGGTTGATTTCCAGGCTATGATGGATTTTCATCTGAAGAAAAAAGCTGATGCAACCCTCGCTCTTTTCCGAACGAAAGATACCGCCAGGTTTGGCATGGTAAAAGTTAACCCTTCCCGTCGCATCACCGGTTTCGTTGAGAAATCGGAAAAAGTCACTGCCGGTTTGATCAACGGCGGCGTTTATATCATTGAAAAACATTTTCTAATGGATTCGGAATTCAGGGGCAGGTTTTCAATTGAAAATGGTTGTTTTGAACGATATTTTGACCGAAGATGGTTGTATGGTTTCATTTCCGACGGCTATTTTCACGATATCGGTATTCCCGACGATTATCAAAAAGCACAGAATGACTTTGCAGCATTTTAAGATTGATAAAACCTGGGCGTTGTTTCTCGACCGCGATGGCGTTATCAACCGGCGGATCGTGGGCGATTACGTAAAAACCTGGGATCAGCTTGGGTTTCTCCCCGGCGTTACCGACGCTTTGAAACAATTCAATGCCATCTTTGGAACAATAGTAGTGGTGAGTAATCAGCAGGGAGTCGGGAAAGGGCTGATGACTGAAAAGGATGTGATAGCCATCCATGACCGGATGATCAGAGAAATAGCCGTTAGCGATGGAAGACTTGACGCAGTCTATTTTTCACCTCATCTGCAATCAACCGGATCGTTGATGCGGAAACCAAATATCGGCATGGCGCTCAAGGCGCGGAAACAATTTCCGGCAATCAACTTTAAACGATCTCTGATGGTTGGCGATTCTCTCTCCGATATGATCTTCGGCAAACGAGTTGGAATGAAAACCGTCATGATCTCTTCCAATCCTCAACCCGCAAAACAATACCCGCGCCTGATTGATTTTATTTATCCCGATCTTTTACGCCTTTCCAGTGAATTATAAAAGGCGCCGATATTTAAACATTCGCTACCTCGCCACTTAATAACACCCTCTCTTGACTCCAACCATCATCCTTCTCTGCTTCCTTGCTTACACTTCTCTGCTGTTTGTAATCACCTGGCTTACGTCGAGAAAAGCGACGAACCGTAGTTTCTTCATCGGGAACAAATCGTCTCCCTGGTTTGTGGTTGCTTATGGTATGATCGGCGCCTCAATGTCGGGCGTTACATTTATGTCGGTGCCGGGATGGGTAGGAACGGCTGGGTTCTCCTACATGATGGTAGTTACCGGTTATGTGTTCGGTTATCTGACAATCTGGAATGTATTGCTGCCACTGTATTACCGGATGAACCTGACATCCATCTATAGTTACCTTGAATCAAGGTTTGGTTTCTGGTCATATAAAACCGGCGCCTTTTATTTTCTTCTTTCCCGCACTATCGGCGCGTCATTCAGAATGTTTCTTGTTGTGAATGTACTCCAGATATTCATTTTCGACGCCTGGCATATTCCTTTTTTTGTAACAGTCATGATTTTCATAGTCCTTATCCTGCTTTACACTTTTAAAGGCGGGATAAAAACCATCATCTGGACGGATACCATTCAAACAACCTTCATGCTGCTTGCGCTCTTCATCTCTATTTATCTGATTGTTGATAACATGGGACTCAGTCTCGGCGAGATGATCACAAAAGTCTTTTCAAGTTCTTACTCAAAGATGGTATTTGTTGACTGGCATGACAAGCGGTTTTTCCTTAAAGAACTAATTAGCGGCGCTTTCATTGCAATAGTCATGACCGGGCTGGATCAGGAGATGATGCAGAAAAACCTCAGTTGCCGGTCGTTGCGGGATGCGCAAAAAAATATGTTCACTTTCACCGGGATTATGTTTGTGGTAAATTTTGTGATTCTGTTTCTTGGAGCCAGTCTCTATATTTTCAGCGCTTATAAAAACATTCAGATTCCCTTGCGAACCGACGAACTTTTCCCGGTAATCGCCATTAACCATCTTGGACCGGTTGCCGGACTGGTATTCCTGATCGGACTTATTTCCGCCGCATATCCCAGCGCCGACGGAGCTCTTACTTCACTGACAACCTCATTCAGCATAGATTTTCTGGGACTTGACAAGCGCGCCGATTTTTCGGAGAAGCGGAAAAAGAGTATCAGACAATATGTTCATTTCGCATTTGCTCTGATTTTGCTCATGGTGATCGTTCTTTTCCGAGCCATTAACGACAGGGCTGTGATTGATAAACTGTTCACCATTGCAGGTTATACTTACGGACCGTTACTTGGGCTTTATGCCTTTGGACTTTTTACAAAGTTTCAGGTCAAAGACCGCTGGATACCACTGGTTGCGCTGTTGTCGCCGCTTATCTGCTACTTTCTGAGCGATTATTCCGTACAACTATTCAACGGCTATCGCTTTGGATTTGAACTTCTGATTTTAAATGGATTTATTACTTTTGCAGGATTACTATTGTTCAGACGAAAATAAATAAATAACTTCTTATGCAAAATCTAAGATTTAAAGCGCTTGAAATGGCAATGACCAGGACTCAGCCGGTTGTGGAATATCCAAGACTGAAAGCTTCTGAATATTTTGGAGAGCTTACTTTCAACAGGTCTGCCATGCGTGAATATCTCACAGAAGAGGCTTATGCCCAGGTGATGAATTCCATAGAAAAAGGAGAGAAGATAGACAGGAAAGTTGCCGACCAGGTTGCAGCAGGCATAAAATCGTGGGCAATCAATAAAGGAGCGACCCATTATTCACATTGGTTCCTGCCTCTCACCGGCGCCACTGCCGAAAAGCATGACGCTTTCATTGACCCGGTTGAAGGCGGCAGGGGGATTGAGAAATTCAGGGGTAATGAACTTTCACAACAGGAACCTGACGCTTCGAGTTTTCCCAGCGGAGGGATTCGCAGTACTTTCGAAGCCCGCGGTTATACCGCCTGGGATCCCACATCTCCGGCATTTATCATGGACAGAACCCTGTGCATTCCAACTGTTTTTGTTTCATATACCGGCGAAGCCCTCGATTTCAAAACGCCACTGCTGAAAGCATTGTATGCACTTGACAAGGCTTCAACCGATGTTTGTCGTTATTTTGACAATAACGTAACCAAAGTTATTGCTACTTTGGGATGGGAACAGGAATATTTTCTGGTTGATACCGCGCTCTTCCTTGCCCGCCCTGATCTTGTGCTTACCGGAAGAACTCTGTTCGGACATGCTTCGGCAAAGGATCAGCAACTTGAAGATCATTATTTCGGAACCATTCCTCACAGGGTGCTGACCTTTATGGAGGAGTTCGAATATGAAGCCCACCGTCTGGGAATTCCAGTTAAAACACGTCATAACGAAGTAGCGCCAAATCAATTTGAATGTGCGCCGGTATTTGAGGAGGTGAACCTTTCCATTGACCATAACCAGCTCATGATGCACCTTCTCGACAAGGTGGCAAAGCGCCATAATCTTACGACACTGCTGCATGAAAAACCGTTCAGCGGCGTGAATGGTTCGGGCAAACACAACAACTGGTCGCTTGCAACAAATACCCGTGAAAATTTGCTTGCGCCCGGCAAAACTCCTGAATCAAACCTACGCTTTCTGGTCTTTCTGGTGAACATCCTTAAAGCTGTTCATGAACATGCCGATCAACTCAGAGCTATGATCGCCTCGCCGGGCAACGATCACCGGCTGGGAGCCAACGAAGCGCCTCCGGCAATCATGTCGGCATTCATTGGCACACAATTGTCAACAATGCTCGACGCCATTGAAAATTCGGAAGCCCATGTTGCGCTCAAACCTGAAACCGATAATGATTTGCTTAAGAATCTCCCGAAGATTCCTGAGATATTATTGGACAATACCGACCGAAACCGCACTTCGCCTTTTGCATTCACCGGGAATAAATTTGAATTTCGCGCCGTCGGATCTGCTCAAACCTGCGCCGCGCCAATGATTACCCTTAATCTGATTGTGGCTGATCAGTTAATCCGGTTCAAATCGGAAGTTGATGAATTGATAGCCATGAAAGTTTCTACAAATGACGCCCTCCTCAAGGTTGTCAGGAAGTACATCAAAGAATCGAAGAATGTGAGGTTCGAAGGAAACAACTATTCCGAGGAATGGGTAAATGAAGCCGCTCGTCGCGGTTTATCAAATCTGCGAACCACGCCTGAAGCGTTAATATCGATGGCAGATAGCAAAGCGGTTGATCTTTTCGAGCGTAACAAGGTGCTCACCAGCCGGGAGTTGCATGCAAGACATGAAATACATCTTGAAAATTATATCAAGAAAATTCAGATCGAATCGCGCGTACTTGGAGATCTCGCCGGTAATCACATAATCCCGGTTGCCATTCGTTATCAGAATACTCTGATCGAAAATGTTAAAGGGCTGAAGGAAGTTCTCGATATGCAGACTTACGGAAAATTGTCGCGTAATCAACTCGATATTATCACCGAAATATCAGAACACATTGATAAAATAAAATCATTCGTGAACGAAATGGTTGAAGCAAGGAAAGTTGCTAACCGACTTGAAAATCCCGAAGAGAAAGCCTTTGCCTATTGCGGGAGCGTTCTGCCGTTTTTTGAGATTATCCGTTTCCACGTTGACAAACTTGAGCTGCTGGTTGATGATGAATTATGGCCTTTGCCGAAATATCGCGAATTGTTGTTTACACGTTAAAAAATTGAAGATGAAAAGGAAAATTCCATGGATACTGATGTTCATCCTCATGATGGCTATTCAGGTTTCAGCCCAGATTAATGTGATGAGAATTGATAACAGCGCCGTTCCCGAAACGAGGGAAGGCATTTTTTATTCGCTGCCACGCACCGTGGTAAAAATTGATGTGAAGATTGACAGGATTGAGAATTACAAAGGTCCTTATTCCGATTTTGCTATGAAGTTACTCGGACTGAAAAACGTTATCGCGGCAAATTCGGTTGATTATAAGATTAGTGAAATTACTATCACCACTTATCCTGAACCCGATCCCGACCAGTATTATTTTATTGAACCGGGAGAGAAAATTTCAAAGGACGATAAAGCCGGTATGATTGCTCTCAGCGACGCAGGCGTTATCCTTGGAACAATTCCTCAGACGATTGACCAGGCTGGAGAGACAATTCTGATAAAAAACGGTGAAAACACAGTTGAGGAAAATGAAAAGGATCTTTTTGGCGAACTGTTCAAATACTCAGCCGATGTGAGTGTTTTCGAAAAAGTTGATACCATAATCCGGAAGATTAATCTCGATACCATTACCGTGGAAAGACAGTTTTACAAGCGTACTGTTATTGAAAAATCACCGGAACAAAAAGCGAGAGAAGCTGCCGATTTTATTTCGAAGATTAAGGAAAACAGGTTCAACCTTATCAGCGGAACACAGGAGGTAAATTATAACCGTGAGACTTTGGAATATATGGATGTTCAGTTGAAAATGATGGAAAAGGAATATATGAAACTTTTCACAGGCGTCAGTTTGCGCAAGAGTCTTGATTTCAGTTACAAATTTATTCCCGTTCCCAATCAGATCAACACCGAAATTCCAATCTTTAAGTTTCTGAAATCGCGTGGAATTGTAGACCTGGATGAATCCGGCGGAAAAATTGTCACCATCAAAATCCAGCGGGTTGGAAATACAAGTCTGGTTTCCGGCTACCTTAATAAAGCGGTAAAGGTTACTAAATTTCAGGGCTTAACATACCGTATTCCCGAAGTTGCCAAGGTTACTGTAAAGTACGATGAAACCATTCAGGAAACCCAATGTTTGATTAATCAACTCGGCGTTGTTGCATCATTGCCTGCAAGCAAATGGAAAGTGTTATACTACAAAGAGACCGGCGGTATCAAAGGGCTGGAAATTCAGTGATTTCGTTAAATGTATTTAATTGAACCAGTTACAAAACGGCGATTTCAGGAATGTCATGCGCTTAATTTCTCTTCCATCTTACTGATAATTTTTATCGTCTCAACACTCACCGTACAAACCCGTTTTAGTAAACAGATTACCTGTTCCTTGTAATCGGAAAAGCGATAGGCGTCGAACTTTTCAGCGATGGTTTGATCAGCGGGTTTCTTCTCCTTGTATTGATCCAGTACCCATTCAATAGCCGAGCGGTTGCCGAGTTTATATTCCCAAGCCTCTGTAGGAACTCCCGACAGGAATGTTAACTCGTCAAGCTCAATTATGCCTGTTGTTTTGTCGGCTATTAACTTCACCTTGATCTTCGGTTTCCTTGAAAACTCCTCCTTTGGTTCTTCCATCGTGCCGAATGCCTCTTTTTGTCTTTTCGCTTCAGCTTTAATATCAAAATCATGCCGTTCCAGAGTCCAGGGTTCAACCGTTTCGTAGTTGATGTGCAAATCCATCAGCGCCTTGCCCCAAGCAGCCCATTTCCGGAAATCGTCATAAAACGGAAGCCGCGGAAATTCGCGTTTTAGGTTCAGTTCGTACTTTTTCCGGTAGGCGGGGTTGTGAAGGACAGCATAAGTATAGTGGAAGATATCTTCTTTGGCGATGGTGAGATCCTTGTAGTGATTGGTGAATTGTTGGAGACCCCAGTCGGTGATATTGTCTTCGCGAATGCCTTTGGAGTTATACCGAAAGAGCGGAAAACAGTAATTATCTCCCATAAAATGCAGGTCAGATAATTTGTTTGAACTAAAAAATCTTACATCAATACCATTTCTATTAATACTGATAACTTTATTGTCATATTGCAATAGTGAACCAAAATAATCACTGTGATTTTGTGTATATCTGTCATTTACAATTTTTTCAGAATACCAATATTTCATCGTAAATGGACGGTATGATAGAGTAAAAATCAAATTTTCATCAAAATGACTTTGCTTTCGCTGATGAAATTTATTCTTCAGATCTCTGCTCCATTTAATAATGCCTGGATAACTTTCATTGTTTTGACATAAAAGGTCATTGTATTTTTCAAGAAAGAACGTCATTTTATTTTTGAGGTTTTCTTTACTAAAATCATAAACCCACTCATCACGGTTTGTAGAAACACCAAGTGTAGCGCTGCTAAAAATTGCTTTCTCAACATTATCTTTCATATAAACCGGCGCCAATTCCTCCCATTCGGTGACAGTAAGATTAATCCAGTTGTTATTTTTATCCGGTGTAATACGATCAAAATAGAAGTATTCTAACTTGCTGTCACGCAGAAATTCCAGCTTCTCTTTTGCCGTTTCCATTTCAGGTCGGTTCAAATAATAAATCCGGCAACCCTGAGCGCTGTAGTATTCCATCTCTTTATACAAAACAACCGGATCGCCTATGATATTCAAATCATCTTTGATTTCCCTGAATTCTTCATCAGTCTTAGGTTCCTTGAAATTGCTCTCCTTGCGCACCAAAATCATGATGGCAACGCCTGTTTGTATCCCAAATACATTATGCTTCGTCCCCGAAAGCTTAGGGTTGGCTCGCACATCGCCTCCCAAATCAACAATGTAAACAGCATTAAATTCGCTTGCAATTACTTTTCTGAAGCCATCAAACGTGCGGCTGTCAATAAAACTGCGGTTTGTAATAAATGCGATGACGCCGTTTTTCTCCATCCTGTCCATTGCGTAACGGTAAAAACGAGAATACATATCGTAAACCTTCGTCTTTTGGGCTGTACTATGTCTTATGAAGGTCTCGCTGATCCGCTTATCAACAAAAGGATATTCCCGGTTCTTATTGTTCTCGTTCTCGTTTTTCTGGTTCGCGTTGTATGGCGGATTTCCGATGAAAACCGATATTTTTTTGCTGTTCTGTCGCCGGATGCGTTCAGTATTTTCAGAAGTCATCCCGAACATATCCTGCTGCTTTCCTGCGTATGCCAACGCCTCCGTGTTATCAAGCGTATCCACGAAACAGAGGTTCTGGAATTCGGCATAATACTGCATCTTCTGCTTGAAAGTGTATTCGATGTTGAGATGGGCAATATAATAAGGAAGGATTGCAACCTCGTTGGCGTGGAGCTCGTTTTTATACTTGTACTCCAACTGATCCTTTGGGATTGCATTTTCGATGATCTCGCAGATAAATGTGGCAGTTCCGGTGGCTGGATCTAAAATTTCCACGTTTTTATCGGCAAGAGTTTTTCCGAAATGCTTATACAACAGGTGATTGGTACTCTGTACCATGAATTGCACAATCTCATTGGGTGTGTAAACCACGCCGAGCCTGTCGGCGGCTTTCGGATTATAAACCTTGTAGAAGTTCTCATACAACACTTTGAGGAACTTTTGTTTCTCGTGATGGTCGGTGATGGCGGCGGCAGTGGCGTTGATTGCCTCGTAATAGTGTTCTATGCTGTATAGAAGATTTCTGCGTTCAGTCCGGGAGAAGAGTATCCCGATCAGTTTTTCTAACTCGGCGGCGATAGTGTTGTGGCGATGGAAATCAGGGTCGTCGAAAATTCGGTTGAAAATGTCGCTGGTGAGGATGTGCTGGATCATCATTTCGCGGATATCCTCCAGCGAAATGTCGGGATTGATCTCCGCCTTGCACAATTCAAGGAATATTGATTGAGCCTCCAGAAAGTCGCGGTTGGTCTGGCGGCTTTCATGGATTTTAACCCGCAGGGTCGCAACAATGACTGGAATATCTGCCTTGAATTTATCAATCGCCTCCTCGAATTTGTAAACTGTTTCACTTTTAAACGTGAAAAATGAAGTGAGAATTTCATGAAGTTTATCGGCATCCCTCGCCATACAACGATTCACTTCAACTCCTCTTTGGAATAAGACCGCAACGCTGCTGTCCTCAAACAGGATATTGGTAAGCGGATAGCCCTTTTTTATCTTGGCGTCAATCTCGGCTTCAATGTCATCTTTTTCATCTTTGCTTTCCCATAATCCAATATCGAGTCCCCAAAGATTTTTCACAGCGCCGTCAGGGTTTACCTTTTTTCCTTTAGTTCCCATCACGGCAACTTCCGGAATTACTTCATAGTTGAATTTCCGTGCATATTCATTCAGCAATGCCCAGAAATGGTTGCGGATGCTCTGCTCGTTGCGGCTATTGCCGTATTGCAGGGTACGGTCGAGGTTCTGGTAGTATTGTTGGATAAGGATTTTGGATATTTCCCCGGTGATTATTCAGATTATATGTTAATCCCGACTAAAAAAATCAAATCGCCTTTCTAATCTTAACCAGTTTTTCCAGCAAAGGTTCAAGCAGATCAAGTCGTAACATATTTGCGCCATCGGATTTTGCCTTGTTAGGATCCGGGTGGGTTTCGATAAAAATCCCATCGGAGCCAACTGCGATTGCAGCCCTGGCAATGGTTTCAATAAGGTCAGGGCGGCCGCCGGTAACTCCCGATTGCTGATTTGGCTGCTGTAGCGAATGGGTGACGTCAACAATCACAGGCACATTAAAAACCTGCATCTCCGGGATATTTCTGAAATCGACGATCAAATCCTGGTAGCCGAATGTCGTACCGCGCTCGGTGAGCATAACCTTTGGATTGCCTGTTTGCATAACTTTCTCGACAGCATATTTCATTGACCCGGCTGAGGCAAACTGACCTTTTTTAATATTTACGGTTTTTCCGGTTTTTCCGGCTGCGACCAGAAGTTCAGTCTGCCTGCAAAGGAATGCAGGAATTTGTAAAATATCAACATAATCTGCGGTCATTTCCGCCTGCGATTCATTATGAATATCAGTCAACACAGGAATTCCCAGATCTTTCCCAACCTGTGCGATCAGTTGCAGCGCCTTTTCATTGCCAATTCCGGTAAACGAATCTGTACGCGACCGGTTAGCCTTCTGATATGACGCCTTGAAGATAAACGGTATTTCAAGACGGTCAGTAATTGATTTAATCTTGCGGGCAATCTCCATCGGCATGGAGTCATTCTCAACCACACAAGGACCGGCGATAAGAAAAAACATCCCTGTTTCCCGTCCCAAAAAATTGTTAATCAAAGGATATATCATCTTTTTTGCAATTATGAATTTCGCTGTTTAATATTTGTATTTTTCCTTCCAAAGGGCTTTCATCCGCAACCGGATTTCATTCTCGCGGGAATTATTCTGTGGGTCATAAAATTTTGTTCCTTTGATTTTATCAGGTAAAAATTCAATATTCACAAAATTGTTTTCAAAATCATGGGCATACTGGTAATCCTTGCCGTACCCGATTTTTTTCATCAGGCTGGTTGGCGCATTTCTTAGATGTAATGGAACCGGCTGATCTCCTGCATCCCTGAATGATTTTTGAGCGCTTCTGACGGCTTTATAGCAGGCATTACTTTTTGCTGAACATGCCAGATAAATAGCGGTTTGTGACAAGATCAAGTCACATTCGGGATATCCGATCACATCCACTGCCTGAAAACACGAAGTAGCGAGCAGCAGTGCATTGGGATTGGCATTTCCTATATCCTCCGACGCAAGTATAAGCATTCGCCGGGCAATGAATTTGGGGTCTTCCCCAGCCTGTATCATTCTTGCCAGCCAGTAAACTGCGGCATTGGGATCGCTTCCCCGCATTGATTTGATAAATGCCGAAATAATGTCGTAATGCATCTCCCCGGTTTTGTCATACATTGCCAGATTTTGCTGGATAATACTGACAGTTTGTTCATTTGTTATCGTGATTGAAGACCCCTGCCGCGATTCGGTAGTAACGATCAATTCCAGTGCATTTAACAGTTTGCGGGCATCTCCGCCAGAGATACGGAGAAGAGCCTGAGGTTCCTCGATATTAACAACTACATTCAGTCGTTCCTCAAGGTAAGTGCGACCATTTTCGAGTAGTTTCAGGAGGTGATTTTCTTCCAGCGGTTTCAGGATGTATATCTGGCAGCGCGATAGAAGAGGGGCAATAACTTCAAAGGAAGGATTTTCAGTAGTTGCCCCGATAAATGTGACTATACCTTTTTCGACAGCCCCCAGCAACGCATCTTGCTGAGATTTACTGAAACGGTGGATTTCATCAATAAACAGAAAGGGACTATCACCTGCCTCCTGAGCATTACCAATTACTTCACGCACTTCTTTTACTCCCGAACTAACTGCGCTTAGGGTGTAAAATTTCCTGTTCAGTTGTTTTGAAATTATATATGCGAGGGTGGTTTTCCCGATGCCTGGCGAACCCCATAAAATCATTGAAGGAACATTGCCCGATTCAATAGCTCTCCTAAGGATAGCGCCTTTTCCAATAAGATGTTCCTGCCCGAGGTAATCATCGAGAGATTCAGGACGTAATTGTTCAGCCAGCGGGATTATCATTCAACAAATATAAGGTTTTAATGAGTAAACCCTGAATTGCTAATAAATGTTAAAATTATTCTCACTGAATATCAGTGTATTACATGATTTGTTAAAAAATGTTAAAAATAGTGGTCAAAATATTTGGTTGGTAGTATAATGTTGCTGTATCTTTGCAGCATCAATTAAAAAAAATCGATAGACAATGAAAAAACTTGCAACAGTATTAGTTATCGGAGCAGTAGCTCTCGTCACATCATGCGGCCCAAGCGCAAAAGAATTAGAAGAAAAAAGAGTTGCTGACTCTATTCGCGTTGCTGACTCATTAGCAATGGTACAGGCAGAACAGCAGAGAATTGCTGACTCAATTAACAGAGCTCAGATTGAAGCAGCTCACAAAGATTCAATTGCACAGGGTTGGTTAAAAGAAGATGGAACTCCATCGGATAAATTAAAGAAAGAACTGAAGAAAGCTGCAATGCCAGTGAAAAAGAAATAAGCGGAAAACCGTTTAACAGTTCTTCAAATGAAAAGGGGGCGTCGTGATGACAGCCCCCTTTTTTTTTACCAGTTGGTAAGTTGGTAAGTTTTAAAAGTTTTTGATTTCAGAGATGAGTTTTTGCAAGGTTGCCTTGGCGTCGCCAAATAACATTCGTGATTTAGGAAGGAAGAACAGATTATTTTCAATGGCTGCATATCCTTTAGCCATACTCCGTTTCATAATGATGGTATTTTTTGCCTCCCATGCCTTAATTACCGGCATACCATAAATCGGACTTCCGGGATCGTCCTCTGCCGCCGGGTTAACTACATCATTGGCGCCAACAACTATTACAACATCAGTGTTGTTCATTTCGTTGTTGGCATCCTCCATTTCCTGCAATTTATCGTAAGAAACGTCAGCCTCGGCAAGTAAAACGTTCATGTGGCCAGGCATACGTCCGGCAACGGGATGAATTCCATATTTTAACTCAACTCCTTTTGAGGCAAGAAGGTTTTCCAATTCATGGCAAAGATGCTGCGCCTGGGCAACTGCAAGTCCGTATCCGGGAACAACGAGTACTTTTTGTGAGTAACTGAGGAGCGCTGCCGCATCGCTTAACGAAATCTCCTTTACCGTTTTATCTCCAATCTCAGCGCTACCTGCCGCTGAGCCTCCGAAATTTCCTATAATGACATTCAACAGCGACCGGTTCATGGCTTTGCACATCAGGATTGTTAAAATTGTTCCTGAGGATCCCACCAGGATTCCGCCAGTGAGCATCGCCTGGTTGCTGTAAAGAAATCCACCCATCGCTGCGGCGACGCCGGTAAATGAGTTTAGCAATGAAATAACCACAGGCATATCTGCACCGCCAATCGGCATCACAAAGGTGACTCCATAAATAAGAGCGAGTACAGCCAGTGTATAAATCATCCAGTTTTCGCCGGACACAGGTGTTTTAAACATGATAAACACTACAAACGCCAGTAAAATGAATAGAAACGAGAGGTTGATAT
>JBAXRP010000082.1:0-16957 GCA_037131145.1 Bacteroidota bacterium | reverse complement strand
AAAGATTTTATCGAAAAACATGGCGGCAAAATTTGGCTGGAAAGTGAAGTGGCAAAAGGAAGCAGGTTTACTTTTACGATTCCAGACAAAATGAAGATGGAAAAACCTCCAGATTCTGTCAGGTCTTCCAGACCATGACAGTTCTGACTGCTACGCTAAACCTGACAGCGTCTGCAAGATTTGTCAACATTCATAAGACTCGTCAGTGACGCTGGATTTATAGTTAATAAACTTAGAATCAGCAAAAAGTCGTAAAGAAAATCAGTTTTGACAATTTGGGTTAACAACCGGATCCTCATGTAAAAATTCTATGAACTCCTCTCCTATTTTGAAAAACTTTATCGAGGCTACAATCATTCAGGTTTCCAGTTTGCGACTCACCAATAAACCTGAACTTTCTGATTCTGCAATCTGGTAAGATAACTGATGTAATTCTAAATAATTTTACTACTTTATATGACGCTCGATTCAAAAGCAAAGGCTCTACTTACCGCAATCGCCGCAGCAGGTGAACCAGACATTAGCGCGATCCCTATCGAAATTGCCCGCGTACAGGTGGAAAAAGGTTATTCACGGATGAAAATTCCCGTAAAACCTGTCGGATCTGTGCTGGATGTCGCCATTCCTGGTCCGAATGGCTCAATAACTGTTCGGGTTTATACTCCCTCAGTTACAGCTCCTTTTCCCGTGATAGTTTTCTTCCATGGCGGCGGTTGGGTCTTTTTTCGTCTCGACGCTTACGACCCAATATGTACTCATCTTTGCGAAGCGACCGGGTGCATTATTTTCTCGGTTGATTACCGGCTCTCGCCTGAAGCTAAATTCCCGGCGGCAACAGATGATTGCCTTGCAGCAACACGATGGATTTACCAACATTGCGAGGAATGGAATGGCAACCGTGATTCGATAATACTGGCTGGCGACAGCGCCGGAGGGAACCTGGCAACTGTAACGGCTATGCGAATCCGGGAGGAAGGCGATATGGCAAACGAAGAAACAACAGACCTGTCTTCCCTGATTGGTACGACAAAGCGACCGGTTATTCGTTTAGCCGGACAGGTTTTAATTTACCCTGTCACCGATTATTGGATGCCCGACAAGCCTTCTTATATTGAATTTGCCGACGGTTTCGGGCTTACCCGCGACGCCATGAAATGGTTCTGGGATAAGTATCTGGAGAATGTGAGCGACGCAGTGAATCCCAGAGTGGCGCCATTGCTTGCACGCGACTTATCAGGACTTCCTCCAACGCTGATAATCGTTTCAGGCTTTGATCCTTTGCGCGATGAGGGAATCGCCTACGCGAAGCGTTTGAAAGAAGCTGGCGTTCAGGTAAAGTTGTCAGTTTATGAAGATATGATTCACGGGTTTCTGAGTTACATAGGGATATTGAAACAGGCAAAAGCGGCAATCAATGAAATAGCAGGGTGGGTAAACTGCAACTCGATTTTCCCTTGAGATTTGGGACTTGGAATTTGATGCTTGAAATTTTTTAAATACGCGATTTTATCACGTTTTTTGTATATTAGTTTCCTCCCAATAAAATTGGAACAATTTTAATCAATACGACCCCCCAACTGACTTGTACCAGGCGCAGCCAAAGCATTGTATTGCAGAATTTTATTTGTAGGAGGGAAGGTATCACTTTTTGGGAAATGTGAAACCTTTTTTACGAATTAGCCCAAGCCTTTTCCTGTCCAACATCAGATTTTGCCGTATCTTTGCCCTTGGAATATTCAAAACATGGAAAACGAAAACACAGCCGAAGAGCCAGTAGTTCCCTACAACAAACCACTCGATTTTGAGCAGGTATGGAAAATGTTTCAGGAGACTGACAGAATTCTTACCGAGAAGTTTCAGGAGACTGACAGAATTCTTACTGAGAAATTTCAGGAAACTGATAGACAGTTTAAAGAAACAGATAAACAGTTTAAGGAAACGGATAGAAAGATCAGAGAACTTGACAGATTGTTTACAACCCAATGGGGAAAATTAGTAGAATCGCTGGTTGAAGGTGATTTGATAAAATTGCTCAAAGAAAGAGAAATAGAGGTCGAAAGCATCATCCCGAGACGCAGAGGCAACAAAGAAGGCCAGAATTATGAATTTGATTTAATTGCCATAAATGGCGTCGTAATGGTTATTGTTGAAGTAAAAACCACCCTTAGACCTCAGGATATTGATGATTTTCACGAGAAATTGTGGAAGGCGAAATCATTTATGCCAGAGTACAAAGACTTGATTATATATGGAGCAGTAGCCTTTATCACCGCAGATGGCTCCAGCGACCGAATGGCACAAAATCAGGGTTTATTTGTTATCAAAGCCACCGGAAACAGCTCGTCAATTGTAAATGAGCCTGGTTTTAAACCGAAAGCGTTTTAAATCAAAGAATAATTAAAGGTATTGCTTTGTTTGATAAAAGTATCACATTTCGTAAAAGGCGATACATTTTTGCTTATTGAAGATATTGGCAAATTAAGGTTGCGGAAAATAGAAGTCATTTTACATCATAGATTATCACGGGAAAATATTCTGCGCAGGTTCAGGAATAAGACGCCACCAGGAAGGTTAATTTTTTATACCCCAGCCAGTCAATTTTTGTGTATGCGAAACCGTACATTTTTTCCAATATCAGGGGAAGGTTTCTTTTTTTCTTTATTGCAACGATGATTTCTTCATCTTTGATTTCAATATCGGCGGTCAAGTCAAAATCCACTTTGATGACCATGACGGAACAAACATTGTTGAGGTGGAAAAAAGAGATTTGTTCCTGTTTCTTCTTTTGCTATGTTTTATAAAAATAGCAAAAGTATTGTTTGCGAGTCCGCGGTCGTTAAATCACCGATAATCATCATATTCAAAAAACATGGAGTCGTGAAGTCTGAACCTACACCATAAAAAACCTGAACAGATGACTTTTCCATGGCGCCAATGCAACATAAAGCCCTTCGCCATGCATCTCGTCGCCGTTGCGTTCAAAGGTAATTTCGCTCATGGCGTCGTTTAACCGCCAGTTTCTTCCACGCAGATCGTGACCTGGCAGGCGAACGCGTCCCTGTGCCGGTTGATTGGAATAATTTACAACGACAAGAAACAGGTTATCGCCATCGCACCAGCGCCATGCCAGAAGGTTTATATAATTTTCATTGTCATGCCAACCATAGCGCTCGCAAAGTTGCCAGTAGCCTTTCCTGAAAACAGGATTCCTGATAACGGTTAGTAAGCGATAATAGAAGTCTTGCAAATCTTCGTCAACCGGTTCCTCCGGGCGACGTTGCAGGAACACCGGCAACCGAGCGCGCCGCCCTTCAAACTGACCTTCATGGAACAATCTTGCTCCCGGCAAAGTTGACGAGATAATGGCAGCAGCCCGCAATTTTTCGGGATTAAAAACTGTAACATGTCTTGGCTCATCATGGTTTTCGATAAAACGTATAAGTTTCGACTGATAATTGTTATCGGCGGTAAGGTGAAGCCTGATATCCGCGGCGGTATCATTTTCAAGTCGGTCATACAACCGTTTATCGTAACAATAATCAAATCCCTGTCGCTGAAGCGCCCATTCCTTGTCCCAGTAAGCTTCGGCGATAAATATAAAATCGCGGTTGCTCCGTTTCACCGCCGGGATTAGCTCTTCCCAATATTCCAATTGAGGTCGCGAACCGGCTCGTTTTTTCCATGTTCCTTCAAAAATATCAGTCATCACAAGCATAGCCATATCACAGCGTACGCCGTCGCATTCTTTCGCAATCTGCGCCACTGTTTCAATTACCTCTTCACGTAATCCCGGATGGAAGATATTGACCTGAAGAACATCCTGCCAGGCAGGATAAAAGGGATCCTTTCCGCAGGCAAAGATTGAGCCTCCGATCTGAACAAAAGTAATTGGATCGTCGCGCAAATCCTCCTTGTTTCCCTGGATGAAATAGTCGGGAAACTCTTCAACCCACGGATGATCATGAGCCAGGTGGTTGGGAACGAAATCGAGAATCAGCTTGACGCCGCGCCTTGCAAGTTGCCGGCGGGCTTCTGCCAATCCTTCATTGCCGCCCAAATGTTCGTCAACAACAAAACGCCTGATGCAGTATGGCGACCCGACATTGTCGGCAAAGGTAAAATCAGGCAGCGCCCTTCGGAAATCGGACAGATTGCCTGCGTTGAGATTTGAGATGGCAATTCCTCGCGGGCTTCGCTCCCAAACTCCCATAAACCAAACGGCGTCAATTTGAAGTTGTGAAAGTTCATCCCATTTTTCGTCGGGAACATTTCCAAACGTAACCGGGAAATTCAGTTGCGCGCTCAACTCGCCAAGCCAAACCCAGGAGTTGATTTCATAAATGACAGGATTTTTTTTCCAGAGTTCCATATTTCATGAAATTAAAAGGTTAGGTTACTGCCAACTCTTGATTTTTGCCGCAATATATTCAACAATTTTGTGATGCTCCTCTTTTCCTGAACCGCTCACCGTTAATGGTTCGCCAAAGGCAATATGAACGGGCTTGTCGCGACGAATGGGACCAAGGTATTTTGAAGATTTTCCAAAACTCCAGAAATCTGTTTTTATCGCCGTTGGAATAACAGTAACACCTGTTTTTGCAGCGAGCTTTGTCCCGAGCGAATTAAACTCTGCAGGATTAAAGACCACTCTCCTGGTGCTTTGGGGAAAAATCACTATCGAAACGCCATCTTTAAGCCTTTCGGCGCCCTGCTCCATTACGATTCGGAAATCCTCCCTTGGATTTGACCGGCTTAATACTATAGGATTACGCGATAACATTACATCTTTGAATGCCCAGTGTTTCACCAATTCTTCCTTAACCACAAATGTAACCTCCTTTATAGGCTGGATAATTCCTGGAAAGATCATAGTTTCAAGAGTACTCATGTGATTGCTGAGAATGATTACCGGACCTTCGCAATTTCTGATATTATCCAAACCGGTGATATGGATTGTCCCACCGCAACGCTCTACATTGGTAAAAATCTCATGAGAGGAATCAACCCATTTTTGAGCGTCGTAAAACCCTTTTTGTGCAATGCTCCGCGATTGAAATACTGTACGGAGAAACAGTCCGGTGAATAAAAACCTGGAGTTAAATGTCAGCCTGTCTAACAATAGATGCGGCGTATTTTCTGAAGTGTGATATTCGTTTGATGCAGTTATTTCCGGACGCATTGAATTAGTTTTACGGTTTAGTTTCTTCGTTTTCCTGACTGTACCAACTTGCGTACATATTGTAATTTCGTGAAATCCGGTTTACCTGACCTTCCAGCAATTTCTGGTCAATGTCCTTCACTTTTCGTGCCGGAATGCCTGCCCATACGCTGCCGGATTCAACAACAGCGCCTTCAGTAATCAGCGCGCCGGCGCCAACAATTGAATTACTGTTGATAACTGCGCCATCCATTACAATTGCGCCCATACCAATAAGAACATTATCGTGAATGGTACATCCGTGAATAATGGCATTGTGTGCAACCGATACATTATTTCCGATATTTACCGGCGCTTTCTGGTATGTACAATGAACAATGGCGCCATCCTGGATATTCACGTTATTCCCGATCCTGATATAATGGACGTCCCCGCGAATTACCGCATTAAACCAAATACTACAGTCGTCGCCGGTAATTACATCGCCGGTGATTGTGGCATTATCTGCCAGAAAACAATTTTTCCCGAATTGCGGGGAGACCCCTTTCACAGCTTTAATCAGCGCCATATATTATTTTTTTGGTATGCTTTTTAAATAATCAATAGAATAGTGCAGCCCTCTGTTTTCGGTGCGATTCTGCGCGGCTTTGATGATATAGTAACCAATATTGATGAGATTTCGTAATTCGCACAATGGTTTAGTAAGGATGGATTTACTGTATAAATCCTCCGTTTCGCGATAGAGTAATTCCAACCTGTCGAAGGCGCGCTGAAGCCGCAAATTTGAGCGGACAATCCCAACGTAGCTGCTCATCAGGGTTTGCACCTCTTTGAGTGATTGGGTAATGAGAACCATCTCTTCATTGAGCGCCATTCCTTCGGCATTCCAGTCGGGGATTTCATTGCAATAGTTGATATTCTTTACAATTTCAGTTGCATTAACGCTGGCGCGATGAGAAAAAACCAGCGATTCGAGCAGGGAATTGGATGCGAGCCGGTTAGCGCCGTGCAAACCTGTTGACGAACATTCGCCCGAAGCAAAAAGATTTTTAATTGAACTACGACCATAAGCGTCAACTTTAATCCCGCCGCAGGTATAATGTGCCGCAGGAACAACCGGAATCATATCTTTGCTTATATCAATTCCGACGCTGAGACATTTTGCATAGATATTTGGAAAATGGTTTATCAGTTCGTTTTTATGGAGGTGGCGGCAATCAAGCCAAAGATAATCCTCGCCGGAAATCTTCAATTCATTGTCAATAGCTCTTGCGACAATATCACGTGGCGCCAGTGAAAGACGCGAATCGTATTTATGCATGAACTCCTTGCCGTCTCTCGTTTTCAATACAGCGCCGAAACCGCGCAACGCCTCTGTTATCAGAAAGGAGGGTTTTTCATCGGGATGGTAAAGTGCGGTTGGATGAAACTGAATGAACTCCATGTTCTCGATGGTTCCTTTGGCGCGGTAAACCATAGCAATGCCGTCGCCGGTTGCAATAAGGGGGTTGGTTGTGCTGTTATACACATTTCCCGCGCCGCCGGTGGCAATCAGAGTTACTTTCGATAAAATGGTATCAACGAGATGGGTTCGCGGATTTAACAGATATGCTCCAAAACATGTTATTCCCTCCGACCTGCGGTTGATCTCCTGTCCGAGATGATGTTGAGTGATAATGTCAATGGTAAAATGATCTTCAAGAATCTCAATTTTTGGATGCTTTTTTATCTGATCAAGCAGCGTGTTTTCAATTTCCCGCCCGGTGCTGTCTTTATGATGCAAAACGCGATATTCGGAATGACCGCCCTCTTTGGCAAGATCATATCGCCCGGTTTTTGTTTTATCGAATTTGGCGCCCCATTTTACCAGTTCCTTAATCCTTTCGGTTGATTCCTCGATGGTGAACCGCACAACTTCTTCGCTGCATAGTCCGTCGCCGGCTACAATTGTGTCGTGTATATGTTTTTCAAAAGTATCAGGCGTGTACATCACGGCGGCAATACCGCCTTGTGCCCAACTTGTAGCGGTATCGTCCATCTTCGACTTGGTGACAATACAAACCTTCCCATGTTTTGCCACTTTCAATGCGAAAGTAAGACCGGCAATGCCTGATCCTACAACCAGAAAATCAACGTATTTTCTCATATTCGGCGGTTACAGGTCTAAAAGTAATTTAATGGGATCAACTCCTTCGGTTAGCATTTTGGCGGGATCTTCAATCAGCTCCTTCACTTTAACGAGAAAACTTACAGATTCACGACCGTCAATAATCCGGTGGTCATACGACAATGCAACGTACATCATTGGAGCGATAACCACCTGACCATTCTGAGCAATTGGCCGTTCCTGGATTTTGTGCATTCCAAGTATGGCGCTCTGAGGTGGATTTAATATCGGCGTTGACATTAACGAACCGAAAACGCCGCCGTTGGTTATGGTGAATGTTCCTCCTTTCATGTCGTCAATAGAGATTTTATTGTCGCGGGCTTTTCCGGCAAGCTCCTTTATCTTTATTTCGATTTCGGCGATGCTCATCATCTCTGTGTTACGGAGCACCGGCACTACAAGACCTTTTGGAGCGCTCACTGCAATCCCGATATCGGCGTAGCGGGGAGTAACTATCTCATCGCCGTCAATCATTGAATTTATCTGTGGAAATTCTTTCAGAGCAATCGTTACGGCTTTGGTGAAAAACGACGTCAATCCTATTCCCACGCCAAATCGTTCTTTAAATATCGCGGAATATTTTTCTTTAATTGCCAGCGCTGCCTGCATGTTAATTTCGTTGAAGGTGGTAAGCATGGCAGTCTGGTTCTTAACATTGACAAGCCTTTCGCTCAGTTTCAGCCTTAACATGGTCATCTTTTTCCGATCTGATTCTCTCGAACCGGAGAAAATCACTTTTGGTTCTCCCTGTAACTTTCTGCTGACAAACGCTTCAACATCTTTTCGGGTAATTCTTTTGCCCGGAAAGGAAGCGGTTAATTCGGCGGTTGGGATGTTCTTCTCTTCAATGATTTTTTTGGCAAGAGGAGAAGAAGATAAGCTGGTAAGTTGGGAAGCTGGTAATTTGGGAAGTTGGTGAGTTGGTAAGTTGGTAAGTTGGTAAGCTGGTAAGCTGGTAAGTTGGTGAGTTGGTGAGTTGGGGGTGGCGGGGGTGGCGGGGAGTGATGGTTTTGGAGGGAGATCAGAGGGGTTGGGGACTTCAATTAAAGCGATGGTAGCTCCTACTGAGAGTGTTTCGCCTTCGTGAGCCATGATTTTAATAATGCCATTTTCGGGTGTTGTCACCGGAAATGAGGCTTTATCGGAATCTATCTCCACAATTTCCTGATCTTTTTCTACGGCGTCGCCATCGGCAACCAGCCATTTGGCAATCTGTACCTGAGTAATTGATTCGCCGGGACTTGGAACTTTTATTTCGATGGACATGGATGTTTTTGTCAAATTTAACATGAGTATTTAGTCTTCTGTTTTTCTTGCGTTCCTCTGCGCATATCTTTGCATTCCTTTGCGGTTAATTTATTTTACCGCCTTCTGTTTCTCCTCTTTATACCACGGAGACACGGATTACACGGAGTTACACGGAGTTGAAAAAAAATAAAAAACCTCCGTGTTTCTCCATGCTCTCTGAGTCTCTGTGGTTCATTTTTTTATTCTTTAGTTCTACTTTTAGACTTTAGTACCTTATCTTTATTTTGATGTTTTTTAGCGCAATATTTTTGACAACCTTTTGTATCTCTTTATTGATAAACGTTACAGAGGGAAATATATTTAACCAACTTTTCAACTCGGTTTGGTTCCTGCTTGTCCAGGTTAGGTATCCATGACGTTTCGGATTGCAAAATTACCATGATTGATTGAAAAAATTCCAAAAAAAATCCTGAGCAGGCGCTATCGAAACTATTAAACAATTTGAAACTCATGTTCGGCGCAATGTAAACGGCACGAACCGTTGGCATGTTCGCAGGTGCATTTCCCAAGCGCTTTTTCTACAATCAGTTTCTGCTGAATTTTATGCAACCGGGATGAACCTGTTGCCGGGCTGCCACTTGCCGGACGAGCTACATGATGCAGCTTAACAGTGTTGAAATTAATAAGAATAGACTTCCATGCGCCCATATTGACTGGTTCTTCCTGAACCCATTCATGATGTTTTGCGCCGGAATATTTTCTGATGATATCATTCAGTTGGTTTACCGGCAGCGGATAAAGTTGTTCTACCCGCACTACGGCAACATTGTCGCGCTGTAGTTTTTCACGTTCTTCGATAATGTCATACCAAACTTTCCCGCTGCAAAACACCAGCCTGTCAACTTTTGCCGGATCGGCTTTCGCATCGTCAATTACCTCAGAAAAACCTCCGGTTGTAAAATCACTAACCGATGATATGCAACGTGGATGCCGCAGAAGACTTTTTGGCGTGAAAACTACCAATGGTTTCCGGAAATGCCAATATAACTGCCGACGAAGTACATGGAAAAAATTAGCGGGCGTAGTGCAGTTTACAATTATAATATTATGATGACCGCACAGCGACAGGAACCTTTCAAGTCGCGCAGATGAATGTTCCGGTCCCTGCCCTTCAAAACCATGCGGCAGCAGCAAAACCAGTCCGTTCATCACTTTCCATTTATCCTCGGCGCTACTAAGATACTGGTCAATCACAATCTGTGCGCCATTGCTGAAATCGCCGAACTGGGCTTCCCAAACAGTGAGTCCTTGCGGGGTGGTAAATGAATAACCATAATCAAATCCAAGAACGCCATATTCCGACAATAGCGAATTGTAAATGTTAAATCTACCCTGATCGCCGGAAATGTGTTCCAAGGGCGTATATTTTTCTTCTGAATCCTCAACAGTGAGAACAGCGTGCCGATGGCTGAAAGTGCCACGTTGGCAATCCTGTCCACTGATTCTTACCGGACATCCCTCTGAAAGTAAAGACCCGTAAGCCATCAGTTCGCCCATTGCCCAATCGAGCTTTCCGGTTTCGAGCATATTTCTACGGTCTTCCTGCATCTTCACAATTTTCCGGAAGAAGGTTTTGCCGTCTGGTAATATTGTTAATTTCCGACCAATCGCCATGAAGGTTTCTTCACTGATGGCTGTGGTTGGCGAATAAAGGAAGTCGCCGGGCGTTGCCTTGCGCATGCCTGTCCAGCGGTCGCCAAGGAATGGCATGATATCCCCTTTGACTATAGTTTTTGCTCCTTCAAATCCATCATCAAGTTTATGATTAATAGCCGATTTAATTTGTGAAATCTCAGTTGAAGGCGCTACGGCTTCATCTTCAGGTTTATTCAGGTAAATTTCAAGAGGATCAGAGTGCTGTTCAATAATTTTATACAGAATGGGTTGGGTAAATCGTGGTTCATCGCTTTCATTATGTCCATATTTTCGATATCCAAGCAGATCAATAAAAATATCTTTGTGAAACTTTGCCCTGAATTCCATAGCAAGCCTCATCGTATAAACTACCGCTTCCACATCATCGGCATTTACATGGAAAATCGGCGACTGAATGGTTTTTGCAACATCGGTGCAATAAACGCTCGAACGTCCGTCAAGATAATTGGTGGTAAACCCAATCTGGTTATTGACAACTATATGAACAGTTCCTCCCGTTTTATATCCTTCCAGTTCCGACATCTGAATCAGTTCATAAATAATGCCCTGTCCCGAAATAGAGGCGTCGCCATGAATGAGTACAGGCGCGACTTTTCCATTGTCGTTGTTATAGATATGATCAATTTTTGCTCTTGCAATTCCTTCCACCACCGGATCGACGGTTTCAAGATGAGAAGGATTCGGAGCCAAAGTCAACCTGACATTTTTACCGGATTGGGTGGTAATATCGTTGGAATATCCCAGATGATATTTAACATCGCCCAGTAAATCCTCATCTTCATATTCTTTTCCTTCAAATTCCGAAAAAATCTGGTCAAAAGGTTTGTGCATGATGTTGCCAAGCACGTTTAAACGTCCGCGGTGCGCCATGCCAATAACAAACTCTTCTATGCCAAGTTCAGCGCCATGCTGAATTACAGTTTCAAGGGCGGGAATAAGCGCTTCAACTCCTTCAAGAGAGAAACTTTTCTGACCAGGAAATTTTTTATGTATAAATTTTTCAAAGAGCACGCCCTCGGCAAGTTTCTTTAGTATCTCTTTTTTTTCATCCACTGAAAACCGGGGCGTATTGCAATCAGCTTCCATTTTTGCCTTAAACCATTCAACAATTTCGGGACGGCGGATGTAAAAGTATTCGACTCCGATTGACTGACAGTAGGTTTTTTGCAGATTTGATATGATTTCAGACAGTTTTGCAACGCCAATTCCCAGCTCCTTACCCGCGAGGTAAGTTTTTTCCAAATCTTCGCTGCGGAGGCTGAAATTCTCAATATCCAGCGTAGGAAGGTATTGTCGTCTGATTCTTACCGGGTTGGTTTTTGTGAAGAGATGTCCGCGGGTTCTGTAACCATTAATCAGGTTGATAACCTTAAATTCATTGGGCACAACAAACGACTCTCCCGCATCGGCTTTGAAGCTGGTCTGGCAAAACTCGAATCCTTCAAAAAATTTACGCCAGCTTTCATCCACCAATTGTGAATCCTGTTTGTATTGTTCGTATAAACCGTCAATAAAACTGTTGTCGTGTTGGTTCAGATAATTGAATTTATCCATATATTCTGCTTATTGCTTTCTGAGCCAAATATACATAGAATAGTTGTTTGTAATATTTCTACTTTTGCAAATAAAAACCACTGCAACATGGACTACATTAAACAATACATTGATGAGCACAGAGACAGGTTTATTCAGGAACTTTTCGGACTGATCCGGATTCCATCAATCAGTTCGTCTGCCGAATATAAAGACGACATGATCAGGGCGGCGGAATACTGGCGCAAAATGCTTCGCGAAGCAGGTTGCAGCCGGATTGAGATTTTTCCTACCGAAGGAGGAAATCCGATTGTTTATGGCGAAAAGATCATTGACCTCGCGCTTCCAACTGTTCTTGTTTATGGTCATTATGATGTAATGCCGGTTGATCCGATTGAACTTTGGACTTCACAACCATTCAAACCGGAGGTTCGTGATGGAAAGATTTATGCCCGCGGCGCCGACGACGACAAAGGACAGTCATTTATGCACGCCAAGGCGCTGGAGTTAATGGTTCGCACCAATACTCTCCCGTGCAATGTCAAGTTTATGATTGAAGGAGAAGAAGAGGTGGGGTCGGCAACTATTGGTCCATTTTGCACGAATTACAAAGAGATGTTGAAGTCCGACGTCATTCTCGTGTCGGATACGAGTATGATTTCGCTGAAAAATCCATCAATTACAGTCGGTCTGCGCGGGTTGGCATACATGCAGGTAGAGGTAACGGGACCAGCAAGCGATCTCCATTCCGGAATTTTTGGCGGCGCGGTGGCGAATCCGGTAAATGCGCTTACGAAATTGATAGCTTCACTTACCGACGATCAGGGAAGAATAACCATTCCCGGCTTTTATGACGATGTAATTCAAATCACCGTTGAAGAACGCGCTGAAATGGCAAAAGCTCCTTTTGACGAAGAATTTTACAAGAAAAACCTCGGGGTAAATTCATTGTATGGAGAAGCCGGATATACAACCAAAGAGCGCACCGGAATCAGGCCAACGCTTGATGTAAACGGAATCTGGGGCGGTTATATCGCTGAGGGAACAAAAACAGTGCTTCCTTCAAAAGCTTATGCCAAAATTTCCATGCGTTTGGTTCCCAATCAGGATTACGTGAAGATTGGCGAATTATTTGAAGCCCATTTCAAAGCTATTGCTCCTGATTATGTGACAGTAAAAGTTGAAGCTCTTCATGGAGGTACAGCTTATGTTTCGCCCATTGATACCATAGGCTATCTCGCTGCAAGTAAGGCAATGGAAACCACCATGGGCAAAAAACCAATCCCTGTTCGCAGCGGCGGCAGTATCCCGATCATTCCACAGTTTGAAGAGATTCTCGGAGTTAAGTCAATTCTGATGGGATTTGGGCTGGAATCTGATGCAAATCATTCTCCAAATGAAAACTTTCCTCTGGAAAATTTCTTTAAAGGAGTTGAGACGATTCCCTATTTCTACAAATATTTTACCGAAATGTCGAAAAAAGATTAGCCGATAATCTCAAATAATTCGTCTGCCGGAATGAAAAAATCTGACATCATTGTTGTACTTGCCATAATCATAATTTTTCTTCCTTTTTTCCTCTTTCCTTCTGTATTAAAGGCATACCACTTCATAAATGCCACATTTCCATATTGCGTTAGTTTTATCAAGTTCGCCATTCTTGCTACTTTCGGAGAATGTCTGGGGCTGCGGATTCGCGCAGGCGTTTATAATAAACCCGGCTTTGGCTTATTGCCGAGAGCGTTGGTTTGGGGATTTCTCGGAGTTGTAATAAAAATTGCCTTCGTTATTTTCGGCGAAGGATCGCCTGTTGTTTTGAAAACTATGGGCATTGGATTTCCTGAAGGTAATCCTGCTGACATTCTTCGTCTCCCTGGATTTTCCTGGCTGAAACTTCTATCGGCTTTCAGCGTCGGAACCCTGATGAACCTGCTCTTTGCTCCGGTTTTCATGGCTTTTCATCGCATTACCGACATGCATATCCTGAATACCGGCGGAACCTTGAAAGGATTTCTAACGCCAATTCCTGTGGGACGTTACATTCATGAAGGCGACTGGGTTACTTTCTGGAGTTTTGTCCTGAAAAAAACTATTCCACTTTTCTGGATACCGGCGCAAACTCTCAATTTTATGCTCCCTGAAGGATACCGGATTCTCGTTGCCGCAGTTTACAGCGTCATTCTGGGGATTCTGCTTTCATTGGCAAGTATGATGCAGATGAAACGGTTGTAATCTGTCATCGTTATTTAGCCCATTACAAGATTTGTATATACATTTGTATAATAATCAACCGAAAAAAAACCAGCAAAAACAACAACCATGTCCGACATGACAGAAACTCATATTAATTATTATGGTAAGCGCCCAGCCGACCTGATTGAAGAGAGGGAAACCAAGCGCCCATTAACGCCGCGCGCCAAGGTTGCCCGCGACCTTTACCTCGAAGCAAAATCATCAGTTTCACTCGAATTTCCATACTGGTACACCCGACGCTGGGAAGAACTGGATGGCGAAATTCCAATCATCCGCCGCGCTGAAGCCATGAAAGCAGGTTTTACGCACCTTACGCCGACGATCTACCCTGGCGAACTTCTTTCAATGGGAAAAGCTGCATTTCTGCGGGGTTCCTTCCCAATGCCATGGCTTTCGGAAGCCTTTTTTATGGCAGCCGAAGATAAACTATACAAGGAGGCGCAGGAGTCAGGAAAACTTACAGCCGATTCATTTACTACTATGGGCAAAGGTGGCGGCAACGTTACCAAAAGTATTGGAAAGGTTATTTCGATTGCAGGCAAATTTGGCGTAAGAGTTGAGGAGATGCCAATAATGATTGAAGTTGCAAAAAAATGGAAGGATAAATCGGTTGACGACGTGGGGCATAAATACGAACAGTTGGTTCCCGGATATAGCGAAAAGGAAGCTCTGATGCGTTCGGTAATATGTATGTTCGATTCGGGATATACCCTTCCGCAGGGGCGCGAAGTGATGAACTATTATTATCCTCTCCAATTCGGAATTGACGATTTGATCAACCAATGCAGGGAAAGTATTGCAGAAGTTGCCGGTTATCCCGACATGGACCGGCTCTATTTTTTTCGCGCCACCATCATTATGCTTGAAGGTTTGCAACAATGGATCAGGAATTACTCGGAAGAGGCTCTTTTTCTTGCTTCCATTGAAACAGAAGAAAAACAAAAATCAGAATACCTTGAAATGGCTGACCGGCTTGACTGGATTTCCTCAAAACCGCCCCGCTCATTTCACGACGCTCTTCAGATGATCTGGACTTTTCACGTTGCCGTTCTGAATGAAGATGCAATCTCCGGTTTATCTCCTGGAAGGGTTGGTCAGGTACTCTATCCTTTCTGGAAACGAGATATAAAAAACGGGGTGATTAACCAGGAAAAAACCATCGAACTGCTCGAATGTATGCGGGTGAAATTCACCGAAATTGACTGTTTTGCCTCAATGGGCGTTGTGGGAGGCGTTCTTTCAGGAAACACCTTCAATAACCTCTGTCTCGGTGGTTTGCTAAAGGATGGAACATCGGCTGCCAACGAACTTGAAATGCTTATCATCGAAGCCGGTATGAGCTGTGATACTCCTCAGCCAACACTATCTTTACTTTATGATGAAAAACTGCCGGAAGAATTTCTTCTGAAAGGAGTTGAATGTACAAAAATTGGAACCGGATATCCGGCATGGGTCAACAACCAGGTAGCCATGGAATTTCTTGTCAGCAACTATGGTCATGAAGGAATGGGAATGGAGGAAGCCCGCGCATGGGCTATTGGCGGATGCCTTGAAACTTCGCCCGGAAGTTGGATGCCACTTGAACTCGATGGTGAAATTCACTGGATTCCCGGAGGGTCGGCGCCTGCCACCAGCGTCGGAGTTCATTTTCTTTCGCTTCCTAAAATTCTGGAAGTTACTTTGTTTGACGGAATGGATATGCGCTCCGGACAACGGATTTTCCCATCGCACGGTTACAAACTCAATACATATATCGAGCTATGGCAGGCTTTCAGGGATTATTTCAGCCGGGCTTGTCACGTTCTTACCCTGACAAACAATATCCAGCATGACGCCTGGCGGAAAATTTCGCCATCGCTGGTAAATTCAGCGCTCAAACCCGATTGTCTTGCAAAAGGAAAAGATATAGGACAAATGGGATCAAGGTACAACACAACCTTTAACATAGAAAGCTGTGGCACTGCCAACCTGGTAAATTCCCTCGCTGCCCTGAAACAGAATGTTTATACTGAAAAGTATTACAGCCTCGATGAATACAGGAGCGCGCTTCTCGCCAATTTCGGATATTGTACTGCACAGGAAACAGGCTCCTACTCGCTTGTTGACCAGGTTCCGACCGAAAATTATCATCAATGGAAAAAAATTCACAGGCAAAGCCTTGACGCGCCGAAATTCGGGAATGACAACCCGTTTGCCGACGCCATAATGAAAGAATGGGAGGATTGGTTTTGCGAAATGGCTCACGATTACCGTTCGCTTTATGACCAGCCGATGTATGCCTGTCAGATTTCAGTATCCACCCACGGACCAATGGGCGCTGTCACCCTCGCCGGTCCCGACGGGCGGTTATGCGGAACAACGTTTTCAGACGGATCAGTTTCGGCTTATCCGGGAACTGACAAAAACGGACCTTACGCGCTTTTCAACTCGGCAACCTGCTGGAATCATTCACTCTCACAGAATTCGCAGCTCAATATGAAAATTCATCCTTCGGTTGTCAAAGGGCGTCAGGGATCGAGAAAGTTTCTGGAACTGATCAGGGCGTACCTGCGTAAAGGCGGTTTCCATGTTCAGTTTAATATTGTTGATTCGCGAATGCTCAAACAAGCTCAGGCAGAACCTGAGAAATACCGCAGCCTGCTGGTTCGTGTGGCAGGTTTCACGCAGTATTGGGTTGAACTTGGGAAACAAATACAGGATGAGGTGATTGCGCGAACGGAATATGAGGAACTGTAGAATAATAGAATATAGAATATAGAATATAGAATGTAGAATATAGAATATAGAATATAGAATATTAGAAAATTTGAACTTTGAACTTTGAACTTTGAGCCCACTCCGAAAAGTCGGATGGTTGTATCGTGTTTAATTTGCTTTTTAAA
>JBAXRP010000081.1:0-17099 GCA_037131145.1 Bacteroidota bacterium | reverse complement strand
GGATTCTGCAGGGGATCATTGTCAGTTTGGGGAAATAACGAGGGACGAGGGACGAAGGACGAAAGCTGAACCTGAAACCCGAAACTAATTTCCATGAATTTTACTGCCATAATTCTTGCCGGCGGAAGGAGCATGCGTATGGGCGCCAACAAAGCGCTGATGGCTTTTCACGGGAAACCATTAATTCAATATTCCATTGATCTGGCGTTGCAATTTACAAACCGGATTCTGATTATTTCCAACAGCCATGATCTTGATTCAACAGGATTTCCGGTTATCGGCGACAGGTTCCCGATCAAGGCGCCGCTGGTAGGTATTCATGCGGGGCTGGAGGTGAGTGAAACCCCCTGGAACCTCGTCCTTACCTGCGATATGCCGAATGTATCAAAAGAGTTGATTGAATTATTGATTGCCGGGCTTCCACATGCCGACAAACTTCTTGTTCCTACTCACGATGGATTTGTTGAACCCCTTTGTGGGTTTTATCATCGGGATCTGCTCCCACAGATCATAGCAAATATCGGAAATGGAAGGCTGAGCCCGCTCGATCTGATTACAAACACAGCAGACAGAGTAATCTCCATCGGGGATTTAGCCGGTGAAAACCCGGCAACTCTTTTTAAGAATGTGAATTCATCAGATGATCTTGGATGATTTTCAGGATCAGCAACCTCCGGAAGCTTTTTTCTTTTTCTTCACAGGAACCACGCCTGGTTTGGGAGCCACGGCGTCTTTTGCGGCAGGAGCAATTGCGGTAACATTTCCCCCGCCCAGAGCGGCAGACGCCGCCTTACGGAAATCATACAGGGCAATTTCATCATTGGCGGCAAGATTCCCGGGCTTTTCAGGGTTCATGATTTTTTCCATCCAGTAATTGAGTCCGCCTTGCAAAACATAGTTGTTCTGAAAACCCAGTTGCCGGGTAAGCAACCATGCTTCATTGGCTTCTGTTGAACCATTTGAATAGAGGATATTCATTTTGGCGCCCTGGTTGAGAGCTTCATAATTGGCTTCCGACAGGATATCCTGAAGCGGAATATTGATCGCTCCAGGCAAGCTGAACATGTCAAATTCGCGGGGGTTACGAACATCAATCAGTTGGATGGAAGGATCCTTCTGGATGATTTTATCAGCAACCTCATCGGGACTTACAAACTGTGTTCCGGTGCGCATTTCAGCCAGCAACTGTTCTGCGGTCAATTTATAAGGTCGGGTCGTATTTTGCGGTACGAGAGCGATGATGACCGCCAGTATCAAAAGGACTAATGCGAGGTAATGCAAAGGTTTCATAGTACTTGGTTTAAAGATTAATATTCCTCTCTTGGAAATGTCTTCTCTACCCATTCCGACACATAAAACATTCCGAGAGCTACAACAACAAGGATTAGCGCGAAAATTCCATCGCTAAGTCCGATCATGGTTGAAATTTTTGGCGATCCCATGGGAGTTGCCTTGTAAAGGGTTTCAAACATTGGATAACCGAAGGCATAGAAATAGACGCCGATAAACAATCCGAGAATAAAAATCATGGCGTCAATCTTCCCGATTGCTGCGCCGCAAAAACTTGTTCCCGGGCAAAAGCCTCCCATGATGAACCCGGCGCCCATGATGAGCCCCCCTACGATGGCTGAGGCAAGAAAGGTAGGGTTAACATACACCATGCCGAGATCAACCCATCCGAAAAGGCTGAAAAACAGTAATCCGAGCATGGCTGTAACGCCTCCTGTGAAAAAGACCTTCAGAACGACCATGTCGTATCCGTAAAAAAGTCCGGCAAGTTTACGGCTGGAGGAGAAACCGCATTGTTCGAGCACAAACCCGAATCCTATACCGATCACAAATGCGAGGAAAAAATTGGTATTGGAAGAAATAATATCATTGACTGCTAATGGTCCCATTTCAGTAAGTTTTAAGAATTATATCCAGTTTTTACGAAAAAACCAGGCGAGCGCGTAAGCTCCGCCAAAAATTGCCATCATGGTAATAATACCCCCGAAGGATAAAACAGCCATCCCGCTCAGGGCAGATCCGCTTGTGCAGCCTCTGCCAAGTTGCGAGCCAACGCCGAAAAATATTCCGCCAAGCAGGGCGAATATCAACCTCCGGCGCGACGTAATCTTGGGGCTGTGTTCAACCTTGAATTTCAGTCGCCCGGCAAATGCTCCGGAAACAAAGCCGCCAACCAATACCCCAAGCATCTGGAAAACCAACCAGTTTTTCATGGGCGATCCGGAATGCTCTGCTTTATATTCCTTGAAAAAACGGGCATTTTCAGCATACTTTGGCGCCACTGTTTGTGTGGTTGAGACTACCACGCTTTTAATAGCTCCGCTGGCGCCAAGACCCCGCCCGGCAATAAAATTGGCAGCGAGCAATACCAAACCAAGCAATACCCCGCCAATGTAGGGGTTCAGGTATTTTGTCCTGTTAGATAAAGTTGTTTTTTCCATTTTTTTTATTTTTATTCTTTATTCTATATTCTTTATTCTTTAAATGTCCCTCTCCTCCCTCCTTCTCAATAAAGGTACCTACTCGCCTGCCCGGCATAAACAATTACAAACCTTAAAAAGATTCCTCCGGTTAGAATAAGCGATGAAGTAATGATAATGGGAATTTTATATCCGAGCAATTCAAGAATTTCAAGGATTGCCGGAACCAATAATCCGATTATTACCACGAAAATCCAGAATACTTCCGTGTAAGCTCCTCCGAGGAACATGTTGGCAGCGTCAATCTGCACCTGAGTACTCGCCTGAAAACCCATGAACATGTGGACGATCAGGAACATCTCAATTGCGATTAAAATCAGGTCAATGCGGCTGAAGATGTTGCGTTCGAGGTGACTTTTCGCCATCAGCATGATAACGGCGGCGCCGGTTGAGAGGCTGGAGGCGAAAAACAAGGGACCAAGGATGCTGGTATTCCACAGCGGTCGCGCGTTGAAGGCTGAAAGCAGAATCCCTGTATAAACTCCGAGTATTACTGCGGAGATCAACATAATCCAGGCGATTATAAGACGATGTTTTTTTAAATATGCCTCCCATTGATCGAGGAAAGGATATTTCCAATGCCAACTGGGTTTCAGATCTTTTATCCATGTAGCACACCAAACGATGGACAAAGGAGTAATAACCATAAGAATCCACGCGCCCCACGACATCGGCGATTCAATGCGAAAGGTAAGGTATAGTTGCCAGAAAAAAGCTTTGTGGTTGAGATCGAGAAACAACGCTCCCAATCCAATTACCAATAAAAATGGGGTGAGAAATGGCGCCCATTTTATGGCGGCGGGATATTTCTTTTCCCTGCCCATAATAAAATAAAGCGACGCAAAAAACAAAATACCGGCAGCCACTCCGCCGAGGAACAGATACAATGGTATTTGCCAATGCCAGATATTCAGAAACGGATCAACCATGGGGTTGTTGCGACCGCTGATGATTAACTCTTCTCTCATGGCTTTCAGATTAAAAAGTAAAGGTTGGGATTTGTACCGGCTTCGGGGATAAGCCGTTTGTACTTCCTTTTTTTCAAAACCAGGGATATTTCGCTCCTCTGATCGTCAGTATCGCCAAAATAGAGGCATTTGGTCGGACAAACAGCTACGCAGGCAGGAGGTAATCCCTCTTTGACGCGATGAACGCAAAAAGTACATTTGTCCACATATCCTTTGGGGTGGGGATAACGCGCATCATAAGGACATGATGAAATGCAGGCTCCGCAGCCGATACATTTGTGCTGAGTTACCAGCACAATTCCGCCGTAATCGTAATGGCTTGCGCCGGTAGGGCAACAGCGCACACAAGGGGAATTGGAACACTGGTTGCATCGTTCCGAGCGAATCTCCATCTCAAGCTGTGGATAAGTCCCGTCGTTTACCTCAACAATCCAGTCGCGGCAATATCCGATGGGCACGCTATTTTCGGTTTGGCAGCTTACCACGCAATCGCTGCAGCCAACACATTTTTTGGTATCAATTGCCATTGCAAGTCTCATGCTTTCACCTCCTTATCCGGGTTTTCAGTTAAAAACGTGACGAAATTTCCGCGCATGCCGGTACCTCCCATTACAGGATCTATCAATACTTTGGTAATCAGCGCGGCATCGCTGACCCCTTTTCCGTAGGCGCGTGAAAGCAAATGACTTGTGTGACCAAATCCATGGACGATATACACTGAATCCCACCGGATCCGCTCAGTAATCCTGATTTTTGCCGGGAAGGGCGTGATTGCGCCATCCTGGTTTTTTAGCCACACATCCTGCCCGTCTTTAAATTGCCAGTTGGCTGCAACTTTCGGGTTTACCCAAACGGCATTTTCAGGCATGATGGCGGAAAGATTCGGGTTGTTTGAAGTGCGGCTGAAAGTATGCGATTGCGTTCGCCCGTAATTTAAACGGTAATAGCCTTCCGGGGGTTCTTCGTGCGGCGTATATCGCGGTAACGGATCAAATCCGGCTTGTTCAAGCTGGGTTGAGTAAAGTTCAATTTTTCCTGATGGCGTATCAAAAGTTGGCGGGTTTTCGGCGGAAAAATAGAGGTCGCCGCCTTCGCGGGCGTACTTTTTAACGCCAATTTTTTTCATCTCTTTCAGTGAACTTCCCATTCGCTGAAGTTTATAATCGAGAAACTCTTCGATGTTTTTCCAATCGAAATATTTGCCGAGCCCCATTTTATTTGACAATTCTTTGGCAATCCACCAATCGGGTTTAGTGTCGTACTTTGGTTCGGCGGCAGGCATACGCAAGGCAATCACCGGCTCGCGGTTGTGGTCGTTGCGCAGCACATCGTACCGTTCGAGGTAAGTACATTCGGGCAACACCACATCTGCCCAACCGGTAATCTCCATCGGCATTGTATCAATAACCACAAGCAATTCAAGGTTCTGAATGGCTTCGAGAGTTTTCCGCGAGTCGGGCATTGTCATGTTCAGGTTTGAGCCATTGACGATCCATCCGCGGTATTGAAAATCCTTCAGGCGACCGGGAATTGAGCCATCCACAATGGCATTCGCGAGAGGCAATTCGGCAAAAGGATATTGATCGCCAAGTATGTCGCGCCACGATTTATTGACCGGCGGAAATGGCGGATGAGGGTATTCCGGGATCGCTTTTAATTCCGGTAGATAAAAACCGCCGCGACGCCCCCAGGAGCCAAGCAATGCGTTAAGGATGGCGATAGCCCGCGAGCGTTGGGTATCGTCGCCATACCAGGTAACGTGGCGTCCCGGATGGATAATTACCGCCGGCGCGGCATTTGCCATTTCTTTGGCGGTATCATGGATCTTAACCGGGTCAATGGTGGTGACGCCATAAGCCCATTCGGGGGTGAAAGGCTGAATATACTCCTTTAGCTTATCGAATCCTGATGTATATTTCTCAACATATTCCCTGTCATACCAACTGTTATTGATAAGTACATTCATCCAGGCTAACAATAGGGCAATGTCGGTGGCAGGTTTAATGGGCAACCAGAATTTCGACTTCCCGGCAACCGTTGAAAATCTCGGATCCACTGTTATTATACTTGCGCCGCGGTCAATGGCGTCAGCCATCTCCTGAACCTGGGTATTGTGCATATTTTCGCCGAGGTGGCTGCCAATAAGCACAAGGCATTTGGTATTTCTGATATCGGTAGGTTCGGGCGATTCAAGCGAAGCCCCGAAAGTGAGGCTGAAGGCAGCTTCGCGAGGACCTTTACATTGCGCGTAAGAGGGACCTGCAATGGAATCGGAACCGTATGCTTTCATTAAGGTTGTTAGAATTTTTCCGCCAGAACCGTGAGTAATCAGAGCAACTGTTTCCTGTCCGTATTTTTTGCCAATGAAGTCAAGTTTTTTTGCCACAAAATCCAGCGCCTCATCCCAGCTTGCGCGTTTAAACGACTGTTTACCTCTATCGCCGGTGCGAATCATTGGAGTTTTCAGGCGATCCTGATCATAATACATTCCAACGCCGCCGGTACCTCTCGGGCACAATCTGCCGTTACAATGCGGATCAATTTCATTTCCGATGATTTTCCAGATTTCGCCCTGGTCATTTTTATAAACCCAGCCGGCGCACTTCCAGAAACAGACTTCACAGTAAGTCGGCGTGCGCAAATACTTAAAATCTTCCGTTGGCGATTTCCCTGTTAACCGATCGAGTAACGATGGTTCTTTGCCGCTTCCAGACACAATTCCGCCAAGCATGGCGCCGCCGGCTCCGAGGGTTGAAATTCTGATGAAATTCCTTCGATTCATGAATGGTTGAAGTTTTAACAGAAACTATTCCGAGAGGGAAACAATTTTGGACTAAAGTCCAGTAACTATCAGTATATCAATTGCCACGACCTTAAGGTCGTGGCAATTCTCACAATTGTAAAATCAAAAGTAAAAAATGCTACTGTGAACTTTTAAACAAACGTACAAATATAGTTGTTTAGATATGAACGGGATTAAAGTTTTTTTATTTTTGTTGAAAAGATTGAACGATGGATCGATTTTACCCAGAACCCAAAGGAAGAATCTGGTTAGAAACAGAGGGTCAAAATTTCCTTGGAACCGGGCGGATTGAATTGCTTGAAAAGATTGAAGAGCTTGGTTCTCTGCGAAAAGCGGCTATTGCTATGGGAATGTCGTATCGGAAAGCCTACTATGCCATTAAATCAGTCAACCTGCTTTCGTCGTCGCCATTGGTTACTTTCAGTCATGGTGGAAAAGGAGGAGGCAGTACTCTCGTTACCACAGAGGGTAAGAATATGATCGGCAGGTTCCGGAGCTTTGAAACTAGTTTTGTTAAATTTCTAACAGATCAGGAACAATTTTTCAGGCAAGAATAGAAGTTTTAACTATGCTTGGCGCATAATCAGAATTATTGTATTTTTGAAGCGTTATTCCTTTAAGGGAACAACGAAAACAGATGGAAGGAACTATTGCTTTGTTATTTTCGATGTTACTGGTTGCAATGCTTTACTCTTCGGTGGGTCATGGTGGGGCAAGCGGGTATTTGGCAGTCATGTCAATTTTCGAGATTAACATGCTCTATTTTCGCAGCGCGGCTCTGATTCTTAATCTCTTTGTTGCAGGAATAGCATTTATCAATTTTAACAAAGGATATCGGTTGCGGTGGAAACTGATACTTCCATTTCTTCTACCGTCAATTCCAATGGCTTTTCTTGGCGCCATGATTCACCTCAATTCATCCACTTACCGGTTGATTCTTGGATTGCTTTTATTTGTGGCGGTTCTCCGCTTGTTGTACCGGCAATCGCAGGATTACGACGTTAAACCTCCGCCATCTATTTTGATTTCAGCGGTAATCGGAATGGCGCTTGGATTCTTGTCGGGGATGATCGGCATTGGCGGCGGAATTATCCTTAGTCCGATATTGATTTTCATGCATTGGGCTGGCGTTAAAGAGACCGGTTTGTATTCATCGTTGTTCATTTTGTGCAATTCATTGGCGGGGTTGGCAGGACTTGGCATAAATAATCTGATTGTGCCACCGCATTTTTATATTTGGATTCTCGTAGTGATCGTAGGTGGATTAATCGGGTCGTTAACCTCGGTAAAGGTGTTGCCAATCCGTTATTTCAAACTCTCCCTTATGCTTGTTCTCCTGTTTGCCTGCGTTAAATTGATCATTCTCTAAAAATATTTCTGATAATGGTTCGGAAACTTTTCGGGCAGTTTATCATCATCTCAGGTTCGGGAAAGAAAGTTGGAAAAACCTGGCTTGCAACCGCGCTGATTCGGTCTTTTCATCAATCCGTTCCGCTGATTGCCTTGAAAATCTCTCCGCACTTGCATGATTCTCTCGGTAAATCAAAAATCGTGTATGCTTCCGAAACTTTCAGGATTTATCAGGATCTTGAGCCGCACATTAAAAACAGCGGTCAGTATCTTCAATCCGGCGCCGACGCCTCCTTTTTTATGGAGGCGGAAGATCGTCATCTTGACGAAGCTTTTACGATTTTCATGAATGTTTGCAACCCTGAGAAACAACCGGTGATTTGTGAATCGGGCGCACTTGGCAGCAAAATTAAGCCAGCCATAATGATCTTTATTGCCTCCGGCGATGAACCCCTTTCCAAATCGAAAAAGAGATCGGAAAGAGTTGCCGATTTTGTTTTGCCTGCCCGGATTTTTTCTGCGGATGATGTTGTGCAGAGAATAAGGTGGTCGGGGGAAAAATGGTATTATGAACCGCTGCCTGTTAGCGATTTCCAGGTTCAAAGTTGAACCTGGAACCGGAACCTTGAATTTGCGGTATTGTTGAAGGTTGTAGAATAAATCCAATAAACGGAAGCGTTACAGCATAATTGTTTATATTTGCCACCCCTGACCACTGCTCACCGAACCTCAGTTTTCTAACTTGTCATCCGAAAATAAACCACTTGAAAAAGGTTGCAATCATCGGAATTTTGCTCGCTTTTCTTTTGAATATCATAGGGTTCAATGTTGTTTTCCGTTACAATCAATATTGCCTTCATACGGAAATGACGACTCACATCAGAAGTGGTTCTTATCATAATGCAATTGTCCTTTTGAAAATTCTACACCCGGAAACAAATAAGAACTTCCGCCGGATCGAAAAATCCGAATTTACCTGGTTTGGGAAACTTTACGATGTGGTTGTAGAACGGAAAAGCGGTGATACAACATTATTTTATTGTCTGCATGATAAAAAGGAAGAGGCGCTGTTAGCCAATGTCTCCCTTTTTCTGATTCGTAGCGGAAATGGCGCTGCAACTCATAAAGATAAGCCCATCAGGGCGCTTTTACACAATATGATAACACAGGCTCTGATTCATAACACACCGATTCATATTCCGGAACCGGTTACAACATTTCATTTCCCGGTTCTAACTGCGCCGATATTCACGATTTATCTCGTCCATCTCGCGCCGCCTCCTAAATCAGCCTGATTTCATCTGTTTTCTTTTATCCCCAGGGGGATTTTCAATATGAGCAATAAAGTCATTCTCTATTGATATCCGATTATTCAATAACATTGGGTACGGCAAGCGTATATTCAAATTTTTTAACTCAACAAATACCAAAAATATGAAACCAAAATATATTTTCCTTTGTCTTATTATTTCCTTTTCTTTTTCTGCCCTGGCGCAGGAAGAGCAAGTTTCATCAGGGATTAAACGGGATACCATTCCTTTGAAAACGCTGAACGAATTTGTCGTCAGCGCGTTACGAATAAATATTCCGCTCAGGGAGATCCCTGCCGCTATTTCAGTGGTTTCGGGGACACAGTTATCATCAATGACAAAAACCATAGCGGCAGATGATGCTTTGAGGCTTGTTCCCGGCGTTAAAATTGACAACGGCACGGGAGGCTCAAGGGTTCATGTGTATATCCGCGGGCAGGGTGTTTTAACAGAAAGCGGATTCAGGGGTATCGGCGTTTACATTGATGGTATTTCTATTAACAACCCAGGAGGATTTGCGCCCGATTTATATGATGTTGACTGGGAAACCGTGAAAAACATTGAAGTTGTTAAAGGACTCGCCGCATCAATGTATGGGGCAAGCGCTACGGGTGGTCTTATTAATATCACCACCAAAGATGGCGGCGATAAACCGGTTAACAGTTCATTATATACCTCTGCCGGTTCTAATGGTTTCTGGAAAATTCTCGGACAAGTTGACGGAACACAGGGGAAGGTGAACTACAGAATATCCTATTCTCATACGCAAAGTCATGGTTATCGGGTGCATCAGTCATATATGGCAGACAATCTGAGTGAAAAACTAACCTGGACTCCTTCGGATAAGATAAAAATTACTCAGGCGCTCACATACACAAGCTATTTTAATCAAAATTCCGAAGGCATTAATCTGAGCCGATACGATACCGTTGGTCACCGGGCAGCCAATACCGACGCCATTCGCTATAATGAGTTTCATAAAACACAACGGCTTACGGGCGCCACTACAATTAATTACGCTTTTGCAAAAAATCAGGACGTCACAATCAGAGGTTTTATAAGATTTAATAATTACCAGGAAACTTCAAACAATGGCGATGATTATAAACCATATATAAATCCGGGGATTTCAGCGCAGTATAATCTTCACTTCGGCAAGGAAAACCTTTTTAACCATCTTAGCTTAGGAGTAGATTACCAATCAATGAAAATGACTGAACACAATTTTGCAGTGCCTGACGGAGATCATATAAACGATAACAGGGTTGACAGCTATTGGAGCGAGGAAGTTTTTGACCTCAACAAAATGCTGATAAACCAGGTTATTCGTCAAAGAAGTACTGGCGTGTTTCTCATAGACAAGCTTGATATTGCCAAAAAACTTTACGCGCTTCTCAACATTCGTTATGATTATGTTTACAACAGGTTGGATTCCTCAACCATAAGCGAAAGTAAAACTTTCCAAAAACCCACCTTTCGCATAGGTTTAGCTTATGATCTTGCCCCAGGCGCCAATATATATGCAAGTTACGGGTCTGGTTTTTTAGCTCCGACTGAAGATGAGTTGTATAATAATCCTGTAAAATATGGCGGGTTCAACTCCCTCATTAAACCCTCATCCTCACTTGGCGGCGAATTGGGAGTGAGGGGTGAAATTGGAAAGAAGTTCTATTATGATATAACCGGTTTCAGCATAACCTGTAAAGACGAATTTTATCGGTATAGCGTTCCGGGAAGAGGCAACAATACTGCATTTTTTGGCAATATGGGTGAAAGTAAAAGGTGGGGTGTGGAAACATATTTATCATATTCTCCTATGGATTTTCTAAAATTCAATGGCGCTTATACCTATTCGCATTTTCAATATACTTCACCCGACAGCGTTAGCGGCCATTGGATTCCCCAATGTCCCCAGCATATACTTACCGCCGAAGCTTCCGTGAAATTTCTAAAGCATTTTACCGTGACGCTTAATGTGCAGTACGAATCAAAATGGTATATCCAGGTTGACGATTCGATTTACAATAATTACACTGAAAACGGAATTGTCCGGAGTTCATCGGAACGTACAGGTTTTACCGTTGCCAATGCAAATTTGAATTATGCATGGAAATTGTCCGGTCTAAAAGGCGATCTTGGATTATTCTGCAAAAACATGTTTGACGAGCAGTACTTTGGTTTCACAGAACCCAATAACGGTCCCGATTACAACAGCTATCAGGCGGCGCCGGGCAGGGAGTTTTTCGTAAGTCTGAGGTTGAGGCTTTGATATTTTAATCTTTTTTCGAATCCTCTTCAAAGGTCGCCTTTGCTTTATAGATAAACAATGCCCTTAGTTTGTCCCAGAAATCGCCGCCAAGTACAAAAAGGCTGAATATGAAAACAACGTCGGAGGCAATGATGATAAAATACCGGGTATGCAAAGTAATGTGAAACATGTGAGGCATAAAAGAGATCATATAATTGGGAAGAAACGGCAGAATAAATAGAGCCAGCCCTATATTGTACCGCAACGGTGTAACTTTATAGGGCTTGGCGACATGATGGTAAATATAATGCATCCGGTAATTGATCCAGGCATACGATGACTTGCCGAGGAGCGCGATGCTGCCGATTTTCATCAGCGGCGCGCTGATCCAGAATACCGCAAGCACAAAACCTTTCCAGAAAGAACCGACAACAAATTCCCGTAAAGTCAGTCCAATCGGAAGCATAAAAAACGAAATGATAAATATGGTAAGCCCTATGTAGAAGCGATAACCGGGATTCTCCGGAGGCTTCATTTCAGTTGGACGGTGAAGAAACATATATATATGGTTTCATTAGTAAAAACTGCTTATTTGCATAAAAAAGTTTATCATTCTCAAGGTTCATTACAGCTCTTTTTATAATCATGTCATCCCTTCGGGATTGATTACCAATAAATCTTTTATATGATCGAATTTTTTTCAAACCCCGAAGTGGCGACATGATTATAGAAAGAATTGTAAGACACATTTTAAACCCCGAAGGGGTGAAATTATTCTTCAAAATACCGCTGTATGCAAACTTACTGGCAACTTGAACTACTCAGATAAGCAGTTTGTGGAATTAGCATTTTTCGACGCTCTTACCTTGTCAATCGTCACAGAAAAAACATTGCCACACCGCCAACGGCAAGCAAGGCGCCGGAAATCTCCTTCAGAGTGACCTTTTCCTTATAAATGATCATTGATGGCGGAATTATCAGCACGGGAACGAGCGCCATGATTGTAGCGGCAATTCCGGCGTCGGCATATTTAATCGCAATCAGTGAGAATGAGACTCCGAGAAAGGGTCCAAAAAAGGCTCCAAGCGTTAGTTGCAGCATTGGTTTGCGGTTACTTAGCGCCCTGAAAGCATCTTTCCACAGGCGCATGATGAAAAACAGAATAGAAAAGCCTGCAATACCTGCGATTACGCGAATCTGGGTGGAAGCGAAGGTGTCATAATCTTTCATTCCTACCTTACTCAGAATAAGTCCGGCAGCCTGACCCAACGCGCCTCCCAATCCAAGTAAAATCCCCCACACGGGATAGTTGAACTTGACTTTACGAAAACCGCCGGCGCTCTCTTCAGCGGTATGCCGTTTCAAAACAACCAAAGCAATCCCGGCAATTGTAAGGATCATTCCTATACTGCTTTTCCAGGAAAGAGTTTCACCAAGAGCCAGCCATCCTATCAGCGCGGTCATTGGCGGAGCCAGAGCCATAAGTAACATTGAAATCCGGGCGCCCACCACAACAAACGCCTGGAAAAGGCAAAGGTCGCCGAATACAAATCCAACCAATCCCGACAATATGAGATAAAACCAGGCATGAGGCGTTGCATCAGCCGGAAACAACATTCCACGGTAAAACCAGACGAAAACGGTAAGAAATACGAACCCCGCCAAAAGCCGCAAAAGATTAACAACCATAGAACCGATGCGACGGCTGGCAGCCTCAAAAGAGAGAGCGGTAACGGTCCAGAATACAGCGGTAAGTAAAGCTGCCCATTCGCCGGTATGTTGTGTTATTGTCAATTTCGTTTTTTTTTATCGGTTTGCAAGCCAGGTTTCGGGGTTAAGAATTACTTTGCCCCGCCACAATTCAAAATGTAACTCCGGGCGCTGATCGTCGGCATTGTTCTGAACTTTACCAATAACCTGTTTTGCTTTTACTTCATCTCCTTCGCGAACGGTTACTTCGCCAAGGTTGGAATATACAGTGAGATAATCTCCGTGACGGATAATCACCACCTTATTCAGATATTGAAACGACATCACCTTACTAACCCTGCCAACAAAAACTGTTCTCACCTGCGAGTTTTGTTCAGTCATGATATCAACCCCATTGTTTTTTACCGTGATATTTTTGAGTACCGGATGCGGATGCTCGCCGTAACTTCCTGAGATAAATCCATGTTCGCAGGGCCAGGGTAATTTTCCGCGATTTGCCGAAAACGATGATGATAACTGGGCTTCAACAGGAGTTAATTCAAGTTTGGCAGTTGTTGTCGGAAATTTTGCTTTATCAGAATTTATTTTTGCAGAGGTTTTTTTCTCCTTTGCCTCCTTTTTTTGAAGCCGTTCCTCCGAAGCAATGATTTCTGCGTTGATGATTTTTTCGATTTCGGAGGTTAATTTCTGCGCAGCCTGCTGTTTAGTTTTCAGCGTTGAAAATAGTTGCTTTTCTTTCGATGAAAATTCCCTGACCGCATTATCTTTTTCCTGTTTCTCACGATCAAGTTTCTGTTTTTCCAACGTCTGCGATTGAACAAGGTTAAGTTTTTGATCCCTGATGTTTTCGAGCTCATTGCGGTGAGTGTTTATGTAACGCCGGGTTGTTTCGATCTTTGCAGCCTGGGTGCGGCGGTATGAGGCGTACTGCTGGAAGTATTTCAACCGCTGGTATGCCTGGTTAAAATCCCTTGCCGAGAAAATGAACATCAGTTTATTATGCCCGTTCATGGTTCGGTAAGCATTATAGATCATTCGGGCATATTCGGCTTTCAGAGTCTGAAGTTGCCCCGACATACGGTTCAACTGTATCGTTTCAACAGTTAGCTGAACCTCCGTATCTTTAAGTTCCTGGTTGATGGCGTTAATAAGACCTTCGCGGGTTTGAATCTGTTTCTGAAGGATTTTTACTTTATTCAGCGATATTTGTTTGCTTTTCCGGGTTTTCTCAAGCAGGTCGGTTGTATATTTAATCTCCTGTTCGAGTTGCTTTTTGGTTTGTTGTAATTTCTCGCTTTTCTTATTCTGCTGGGCAAGAGCCATTCCGTGAAGAAAAACCAAACATATAATCGCCAACGTTGGAAAGAGCCGCAGTTTATGGTATTTGCTGTTTGATTTGATCATTGAAATATAACCATTAATTCACCGGTAAAAAACTTGAAGGAATCTTAAACGGGAACTGTTGAGGAACATTGATTCCCATTCTCGAAAAATCGGCTTTCACCCTGATAGTATTGTTTGCCCTGATGGTGTATTGTATCCGGCGCGGAAATAGCTGTCCGTCAACCGTTTCAAAATTTTCATAAAAAGATTCGAGCTTGATATTATCTTTCCTAATCTCTTTAACATCGGCATGAGTAATTTTGAAATTAACCGGATCAAGCCAGATGTTCTGGATGAAAATTTTCAGCTTTTCATTGGAACTTTTCACAAATTTTCTGAGTTTATGACGTTCTCCTGTTGAAAGTTTGTATTCGCCGCGGTCAACAATCGCCCTGAATTTACCATCTTCATAATATTGAAGGTCGTTGCCCAGCAGAAAAGCCTGCAACAGGTCAAAATCAATGTTAGTATTCAAAAACCGGTTTACATATTCATAATCTCCGATGAAATAGGTATCATTCAACCGGTTTATCATCTTCACCGAATCCTGTGAAATCATAAGCCGCACAGCTTCGATACCGAGCAGCGGCGTCAGCGAAATCCAGATCAGGCTGTCCTTGCGGATGCGGATGTGCCCATTGAAAGAATTTTCCTTCCCGTCGTTTTCATATTCCGCTGAAAATTTCGCCGAGAACCAGTCGAATTTCAACTCGTTTTCTTTGAGTTTGCCAAAAAGGTAATCAGCGCCTTCCTCCTTTAGCGGGGCTTTCATCGCCTGGCGGGCGGGACTGCATGAAATAAATAAAAATGTTGCGACCGGAAGAAAGGTTAATAGCCGGTGAAGGATTGATCTGATGTAAGTCATGGACTAAGGGTAATATTTTTTTTCAGCGATTTTCTTATGAAGCCGTTCAGAACCGCCGCCTTTCTGTTGAGCTTTGTTCCAGTATTCAAGAGCCATTGCGGGATCATTCAGTTTGAATAAAACATCTCCATAATGTTCCAGAACTTCTCCGCTGGGAGCCTCTTTATTGTTGATTGCCTTTAAAATCCAGGTAGCGGCGTCCTGATAGTTTCCCTGCTTAAACAACACCCAGCCATAAGTATCCTGAAATGAGGCGTTCTCGGGCTCAAGAGCGACCGATTTTTTCGACATCTTTTCCGCTTTTTCGAGATTCTTACCATCGAGAGAAAGGTAATAGGCATAATTATTCAGCACATAAGCATTGTCATATTTCAGAGCCAGTGATTTTTCATAAGCCTGGAAAGCTTCGTCGTCTTTTTTCTGCGCATGAAGCGCATCGCCTTCATACATGCAAAACTGGGCTTGAAGATCACTGTTGTCAACCACCAGATTTTCTCCGGTTTTCAGGACTTTCAGAGCTTCGGGATATTTTTTCAACTGCATATTGGCAAGACCTGAATAGAGAAACGGCAGCGGCTGTTCCGGAAAAAGTTCCATCGCTTTTTTGCCATAAATAAGCAGATGGTCATATTCACTAAGTTGCAAGTCAATCTGTAGTATCTGTTCCCACACTACATATCGGCTGCTGTCGAGGGTCAAAACCTTTAGAAAAGCGTTGCGGGCTTCTGAAAATTGTTTATCCTGTGCGAGAAAATCGCCGTAGATAGAGAATACCTTGGGATCTTTCGGATGAGTTGCGATCAGGATTTTGGAGAGGGTGAACGCCTGATCTTTCAAATCGTTATAAATCTGATTTACGGTATAAAAGGAGAGAAGGATGTTAACTTTGGTATCAACATCAAGATTGGGTGTGGCGAAACCGAGTTTAAGTTCCTCATAAGCTTTTTGATTATCGCCGGTTTTGCGGTAATAGTCGGCCATTGACATGTGAATGTAGGCATTGTCGGGATCCATTTCCGCCACTTTTTTATAAGTTTCGAGCGCTTTTTCATTCATGTTGTTGGCGAGGTAAAATTCGGCGAGAATCGAATAGTTATGGCTCTCTCCAGGAAAAGCGCTAATCAGTTTCCTGATCTCTTTTTCGGCGTTCTTCAGGTCGTTGAGATGCAGGTAAATTTTTTCCTTCTGAAGAATGATTTCTTCTGAAACGCCGGCATTTTCCTCAATGCGGTCATACATTTTAATTGCCTCCGGAAATTTTTCCACCTGCATATAAAGCGCGGCAAGCTGGTACTGATAATCGGCATTGTTTGGAGATATTTCAACGATTTTCTCATAAAGTTCGATAGCTTCCCTGAAACGGGCTGCGTTATAGTAAACCTCGGCAAGAAAGAGCGAATACCAGATGTTTCCGGGAGATAGGGAGATTGCCTTTTTCGCATTGGCAATAGCGTCGTCAAGGTTATTCTGATTGCCCTGAATTCGTGCAAGTTCGTAAAAAGCCACAGGATCGTCGGGATACCGGTCTGTCAGATTTTGAAACTTTTCGCTTGCTCCCTTGATATTCCCCACGATGGCTTCTTTCTTTGCCTCAATAAGCAGCGCGGCGGGAGCAGGTTTAATGATCTCTTCCTTGTTTTTCCCTTTTTTCCCCTTTTCCTTTTGCAGGTCAGGCATATTAACCCCGAAAACCGGAGTCGCACTACTTTTTTCACCCGATCTGGCGGAGAAACCAAGCGAAATAAAGAAAATTATGATAATTATTATCTCTCTCATTTTTATTCTTTATTCTTTATTCGATATTTTTTTTATGACTATCCGCTTGTGTACCTAATAATTATTTAGCTCCTCTGCGGCTCTTTGCGGTTTCTTTGCGTACTCTGCGGTAAAAAAAAGGTTTAACCGCAGAGAACCGCTAAGTTTTTCCGCAGAGAGCCGCAAAGCTAAATCTTGTTAACCAATCTTTTAATTCC
>JBAXRP010000080.1:0-17146 GCA_037131145.1 Bacteroidota bacterium | reverse complement strand
GGACGAAGGATGTCAGGAAAACATTTCCAGGACTTTTTTGACAGATTTAATTAACTGATCGATTTCCTCGGTAGTGTTATAAAATGCAAATGAAGCCCTTACCGTTCCTGGAATATTGAGCGCGTCCATCAGCGGCATAGCGCAATGGTGACCTGTTCTTACGGCAATTCCCATTTTATCTATAATCATACCGGCGTCGTAGGGATGAATGTCGCCAATCAGAAAAGAGATCAAACTGGCTTTATGTTTGGCAGTTCCATAAAATTTAATTCCCGGAATTTCGGAAAGTTGCATGGTTGCATATTGCAGAAGTTTTTCCTCATAAGCGGCAATGTTGTCCATTCCGAGGTTATTCAGATAGGCAATCGCTGCCCGGAGTCCCATAACTCCTTCCACATTCGGGGTTCCTGCTTCAAATTTGAATGGCAAATCGTTAAACGTTGTGCGGTCGAGGTAAACATCCTTAATCATCTCGCCGCCCATCTGATATGGCGGCAACTCCAATAGATACTTCTCTTTGCCATATAATACCCCCGTTCCCATGGGGGCATACATTTTATGCCCGGAGAAACAGTAGAAATCACAGTCGAGATCCTGAACATTCACGGGCAGGTGCGAAACGCCCTGGGCTGCGTCAAGCAATACGGGAATATCCATTTCATGAGCCATCGCTATGATCTCCTTTACGGGATTGATCGTTCCCAGAACATTGGAAACATGTGTGATGGCAATCATCCTGGTCTTTTCATTCAACATTCCTTTTAATTCATCAAGATCCAACTCTCCCTTTTCGTTGATACCGACTACACGCAGGAGCGCTCCGCGTTCGAGGCACATCTGCTGCCAGGGGACGAAGTTGGAGTGGTGCTCCATAATGCTGGTTATTATCTCATCCCCGGCGCTGATGTATCGCTTGCCAAAGGTTGTTGCAATCAGGTTCAATGATTCGGTAGAGCCTTTCGTGAAAATTATCTCGTGAGTGTGTTTTGCATTAATGAACTCTTTCACCTCCCGCCTGGTCTCCTCGTAAGCTTCGGTGGCTTTAACGCTAAGGTAATGCACTCCCCGGTGAATGTTGCAATTATCATACTCGTAGTAATGACAAATGGCTTCAATTACCTGCCTCGGCTTTTGCGTTGATGCTGCATTGTCAAAATAGACCAACGGACGGTTGTAAATTTGCCGGTTTAGAATCGGAAAATCAGATCTTATCTTTTCAATATTAAGTGGCATGGTCGAAAATTGGTTTTAGTTGCACAAAGGTACTAAGTTCCTCCAATGCCTCCGTAAAGTTGCATTGTGAACAATTTATCAGTCAATAAAATATTGTAGCTTTACCGCGTTTTTCTAATAACTAAAATTTTATCGTCATGAAAAAGATCTTCGCCATGCTGTTCCTTTTCAGCATATTGTTTAACACTGTGAACTGTCAGGAAAAAGCTGAATTAAAAATTGATTTTGAAAAATACACTCTGCCCAACGGATTGGATGTTATTTTACATGTTGACCGATCCGATCCAATAGTTGCGCTTGCCATCCGTTTTCATGTCGGTTCAAACCGCGAGGTTGAAGGCAGGACAGGCTTTGCTCATCTTTTTGAACACATGATGTTCCAGAAATCAGAGAATGTTGGAGAAGATCAGTTTTTCAAAATCATTCAAAATTCCGGCGGAACCCTGAATGGCGGCACAAACAATGACGCCACAACATATTATGAAGTGGTTCCGAGAAATGCCCTCGAAAAAATTCTCTGGATGGAATCTGACAGGATGGGGTACATGATCAATACAGTAACGGAAAAAGCCTTTAATATTCAGCAGAATGTTGTCCAGAATGAAAAACGGCAGTCCTATGATAATCAGCCTTATGGATTTACAAGTTGGGTAATCGCAACCAATCTCTACCCCAAGGGACATCCTTATAGCTGGACGGTAATTGGCGAAATGGAAGACCTTAAAAATGCCACCGTTGAAAATGTGAAAGCCTTTCACGAACAATTTTATGTTCCCAATAATGCCACTCTTGTGCTGGCAGGCGATTTTGATGTGCCAACAGCAAAAGCGCTGATTGCAAAATATTTTGGCGAGATTAAACCCGGGAAGAACCAATCTGATCCTAAGCCAATTCCGATAAAACTAGAAAAAATCAAAAAAGTTTATCATGAAGACAATTTCGCCAAAGCCGCCCAAATCAGGATGACCTGGCCAACGGTTGAAGACTACAATCATGATTCCTACGCCTTATCATATCTCGGTCAATTACTTTCGCGCGGTAAAAAAGCGCCGCTTTACAAGATTCTTGAAAAAGAGCGTAAGCTATCCTCTAATCAGTATGCCTATAATTCCTCCCTCGAAATTGCAGGAACCTTTACTGTCGGGGCAACCGCTAATGAAGGCGTAAACCTGAATGATATTGAAAAGGGAGTTTTTGACGCTTTTGCAATGTTTGAAAAGGATGGATTTACCGATGCAGATGTGGAGCGCATTAAAGCCAGTCTTGAAACCGATTTTTATAATGGAATCAGTAGTATTCTCGGGAAATCATTCCAACTGGCATCCTATAATGAAGATAAGGGAGATCCGGGATATTATAAAAATGATATTGATAACCTGAAAGCTGTCACCAAAGCCGATATTCTTTATGTTTATGATAAATACATTAAAAATAAGCCATGCCTTGTCACCAGTTTCGTGCCAAAGGGGCAACTGAATTTAATGGTATTAGGTTCTGAAAAAGCTGCGGTCAAAGAAGAGACCATTGCCGACGCCGCACAGGTGGAAATCAAGAAAACGGATGAAGATCCAATCGTCAAAACGCCGGCAAAGTTTGATCGCTCGATAACTCCTGCCGATGGTCCCGACCCGGCGCTAAACCTGCCCTGGGTTTGGAGCGATAAAATGCCTGATGGATTACAGGTTTTTGGCATCGAACAAAATGAACTTCCGATGATGGAATTCTCCATTGAAATTAAAGGCGGTCATTTTCTTGATCCGCTTGATAAACCGGGCGTAGCCAACCTCGTTTGTGAACTTATGATGGAAGGCACAAAAAATAAAACTCCGCTGGAACTTGAGGAAGCAATAGATAATTTAGGTGCGTCAATAAATCTTTATGCTTCAAACAGTTCAATTGAGTTGTCGGCTAATGCCCTGACAAGAAATTACGGCGAGATTTTTTCGCTTGTCAAAGAAATTTTACTTGAACCAAGATGGGACGAACAGGAATTTGAAATGATTAAAACACGTATTATCAATTCATTGAAACGTCAGAAAGCTAATCCGAATACTCTGGCAAGGAATGAGTTCAATGAACTGGTTTATGGAAAAGGGCATATTCTTTCATTCGACCGTCAGGGAACGGAGGAGTCGGTTGCATCCATTACCATTGAGGATCTGAAAACCTATTATGCCCGGAATTTTTCTCCTTCAGTCTCATCATTCCTTATCTCCGGAAGCGTTGAAAAGGAAAAGGTTATCGCTTCGCTGAAACAACTATCGAACGAATGGAAATCGAAAGAAGTTAAATTCCCGAACTATGGTCTTCCGGCGCCTTTACAATCGTCGAAAATCTATTTTGTAGATGTTCCGGGCGCGAAGCAATCGGTGATAAACATTGGTTGCCTTGGAATGGCGCGAATGGATAAAGATTACTTTCCCGCTATAGTTATGAACTATAAACTAGGAGGCTCTTTCAATGGCAATGTGAACCTGGTTTTGCGCGAAGAAAAAGGATTTACTTATGGCGCACGTACAGGATTTTCGGGTAGTTATATCCCCGGAACTTTCACCGCCAGCGCAAGTGTACGTTCATCGGCGACATTGGAATCGGCTGAAATTTTTAAAGATCTTATGTCTCGTTACAGCAGTGAAATTAAGTCAGAAGACCTTGATTTCACAAAAAATTCGCTTATAAAAGGTTATGCCCGCCAGTTTGAAACTCTCGGCGCCAAAATCGGAATGTTAAGCGATATCAGCATGTACGGTTTACCCGTTGATTATATCAGGGGAGAACAGAAAATCATCCAAACCATGACCCTCGACCAGTTGAAATCGCTTGCAAAAAAATATATTGATCCCAACCGCATGTACTATGTTATTGCCGGCGATGCAAAAACCCAACTGTTAATGTTGGAAAAACTTGGCTTCGGGAAGGCGGAACTGGTTAATAAAAAATAAATGAGTATCCGGTTGTTTACATACGCTGCATTATTTATGACTTCATCCTGATTTGTAATTGGCGTATGGTTAATTGTAAGGAGCAAGCCAGAATTGTTTTAACATTCCGTTCTTATGGAACTGTCCCTTTAGAAACAAAACAACCAAACCCTGTCAGTGTTTACAAATAGGGTTGAAATGTTTGTAGCAAAACAACATGAAGACAGCTTAAACGTCGTGAAAAAGTAGTTTTAACAATTATAAGTATATTTGGTGAATGAATTCACAAAACATGTCAAATGAAAACGAACCTGAAACTTCAAAATTATTTCAAAGGAATGGCAATTATTATGATGTTCATCCTTATCCCTTTTACCATTGTGGCTCAAAAAACCGATAAACACCAACCGGGAAAAAGATCTCAGGGAGCTAAACCTGTCTCATCACCAGGGAACTCAAATAAAAGTGAAGTGCAAAGACCCACAAACCAAAATAATCAGCAGGTGAAAAACGGCGAAAATGCACGCGTTTCTACCGGCGATAAGACAAACGTGAGTGGCAATACAGTTAATGTCGATAATAGCAAGAAGAATGTAAATATAAACGTTGACAACAGTAAAAGCGTAAATGTCAATAAAACTACGGTTGTTCGAACAAACCCCAGGCCATATCCACGACCTCCTTATGCTTACGGTGGACATTCATATTACTCTTATCATCCATATCACTATCATCCGTACCATCCATATACCTGGGGAGCGGTATGGCATCCCTGTGGGTTTTTTATAACTACTCTTGCAGCAACCGCTATTATCGTTTCTGTCGCAAATCAAAAATATCATTACGATCAGGGGGTTTATTATATTGCAGGCAATGGTGGATATACAGTTGTTCAAGCTCCGGTTGGGGCGACTATTACCACCTTACCTCCCGGATCACAGACAGTTATTATCAATGAAACCACAAATAACTATTATTACGGCGGTACATATTATGAAAAATCAGGCGACAGCTATACAGTGGTTCCACCCACAGCAGGGGTTATTGTTGAAAACCTACCTGAAGGAGGTCAAGAGGTGAAGATCGGCGAAATAAAATACGTTAAGGTGGGCGACACTTATTATCAACCTATTGAAAAAGACGGAAAGAGTTTGTACGAAGTTGTGGATGTAAAGGAGGATAAGTAACTACCAGATTATTTATCCACGAAATTGAAAGTCGTATCAAAAATTGTGATACTTCAACTGGGGAGTAAATCCGGTTAATTCCAAAATTATTAAGCGATATTCAAAATTCATAATAGAACGATTCACTTCTTTTGACAGTTCATAAACTTCGGCTAATTTGGTCATTGATTTCGCTGTCAATTCATTATATTGCAAATAATCGAGCATATTTTGCAGTTCAATCAGATCAACATAAGCCGATCCCCCAACCACCTCCCCAAAGAAGGGAGGTGGAGATACCGCTAATTAAATTTGTTCCAAATCCTTGGCGACCCCTCCCTAAATCCCTCCCAAAAAAGGTAGGGACTAACTATGCTTTCTCCCGCCAGTTCTACTCCCGCATAATAAACCTACAACCTTTGCTACGCCCATCCTCCCCTTCTCATTGAAGGAGAAGGGGTCGTGGGTTGAGGTGGTTTTGCATCGAAGCGGACGGAGGGTGATTGGTTTTGTAAACATCCCATAGCTCAGCTATTGGAGTCGGTTCTATCCAACAGTTTTATCAAAATAGCGACAGTATTGCTCGTGAGTCCGCTTTTGTTAAATTAGCGATAGTCAGCATTTTCAAAATATAAGGTCAGGAAGTCTGAAATTTAGCTATACCAACTGAATATACCGACAATTGGTTTGATTTTTCCGGATTGAACCCGACAAATTCTGTTCTTACAAGGAATGCCAACCCCTTCAAACCAACTATTTCTTATTTTCATCCAGAAAAAAACAGGGTTTGTCGATAATAAATTCACAATGCGACACATTAATATATATTTGAGACTGAATATTAAAATGACAGCTATGAAACATCTTGTGATTTCATGTATTTCAGTATTGGTATTATTATTCTCTCATGCCGGTTTCGCCCAGGAAGTTCTTCAATGGAGCGGCGCCGACCGTAGCGGCGTTTTTCAGGAAACCGGGTTGCTTAAAAGCTGGCCCGCTGAAGGTCCAGCCCTATTGTGGGAATCAGCCGATATAGGCAACGGATACGGCAGCCCGGTAATCACAAGGAAGAATATTTTCGTTAACGGAGAGATAGATACTGTCAGTTATCTTTTTGCTCTCGATTTAGCTGGTAAATTCCTTTGGAAATCGAAGATCGGCAAGGAGTGGACACTGAGCTACCCGGGTTCGCGTACAACTCCCACAATTGTTGACGATCTCGTTTATGTCACCGCAGGATGGGGTCAGTTGTCATGTCTCGAAACACAGACCGGTAAAGAGCGTTGGTCGGTAAACATGATGAGCGACTTTCATGGGACTGTTCCGCGGTTTGGTTTCTCCGAATCGGTGATTGTTGACGGGAATACAGTATTCTGCTCGCCCGGCAGCGCCGATACCAACGTAGTCGCTCTCGACCGTTTTACCGGCAAAATCAACTGGATCAGCAAAGGAGCTGGTGAAATGACATCCTACTGCTCGCCTATGATCATCAGGTTGCCCCAGCGGAATATCCTTGTTACATTCTCGAAATCAACTATGCTTGGTATTGATACCAAAGATGGAAAACTCCTCTGGTCGTATAAACAGGAAGGACAGGATGTGGATTGCCAGTGCAACACGCCGCTGTTTGAAAATGGAATTATTTATTGCGTAGCCGGAAACGGAAACGGCGCATTCAAAATTAAATTGTCGGAGGATGGAACCCAAATCACCGAAGTATGGAAAAACGGACTTTGCGACAACCTGATGGGCGGCTTTATCAAGGTAAATGACTATATCTATACTTCCGGTTACGAAAAACGCCAGTATTATGTCGTTGAAACCAACGCCGGAACAATTGTTGATTCGGTTAAATTCGACCGCGGAACCACTAACATGGCCGATGGTATGTTGTACCTTTACAACGAAAAAGGACAGGTTGGGCTCTTCAAGCCTAATGGTTCCAAAATGGAACAGGTAAGCTCGTTCAAGGTAACCAAAGGAACCAAGGCGCATTATGCGCATCCGGTAATTTGCGGCGGAGTTATGTATATCAGGCATGGGAAGGCTTTACTCGCCTATAAGGTAGCGGAATAACGAAATAACGGAATAACGGAATAACGGAAATATCGTGTGGATTAAAATGACACCTTGAATTATGAAAAAATCATCATTCCTTGCAATTTCAATCCTGCTGATCATGTCAATGGCGACCGCGCAGGAATTCTCCCTTGATGAAATCCTGGCGAAACATTCCAAAGCCCTTGGCTATGAAAACCTTCAGAAGGTAAACACGGTAACTATGACCGGCACGTTGATTCAGGCGGATGCCATGCCGGTGAAAATTACCCGGATGCGACCTGATAAATTTGTGATGGAATTCGATATCCAGGATATTACCGCCTGGCAGGCTTACGACGGAAAGACCGCCTGGTTTACAGCTCCTTATACAGGCAACCCGAAACCGCAGGTAATGCCCGAAGACCGTGCCAAAGAGATGAAAACAAGAGCCGATTTTGAAGGCGTTCTAATGAACTGGAAAGCAAAAGGTCATACTGTGGAACTTGTTGGAAGAGATACGGTTGAAAATTCCCCGGCATATAAGTTGAAAATCACAAAGAATGATGGCGGCGTGGAGTTCCTGTTTATTGATGCAGGCAGCTTCCTTATCTCAAAAAGACTATACAATCGCTTGTCGAGGGGGAAAGAGGTTGCAATGGAAAATTTTTTCCGCGACTACCGCGCAGTTCAGGGAGTTATGTTTTCCTTTACCCAGGATACTCACTTTGGCGGACAGCCTTACAATTCTCTGCAACTCGACTCGATAGAATTGAATAAACCGGTTGATGAAAAGATCTTTCAGATGCCTTGAAAGTAAATTTTTACCCAGTGTTCATTTTAGTTTCCTTATCCCCGACCTGAAGGTCGGGGCAATTAACCTGGAACCTGGAATTTGATTTCATTTTGACTAAATTCAGGTTAAAATTTAACGGTGAAGGCAACAAAAGGAATTCCGATAAAAAGCGCTTTTACGATGTCCTTATTATTGATGAATGCCAGATCGAAACTTAAAGACTCGCCAAAAAAGCGAAGACCGTAAGAAAAAAGCGGGCTGTAACTAAATTCTGAACTATTGCTAAATGGTATGAACCAGTTTTCGGTAACGAAAGCAACTTTTCGACTTATTCTTGCCGTTCCGCATAAGGTTATCATCGGATTACTTTGAAATCGCGCTAAGGTATTTTTTGTTTTTGAGTAACCCCAGCCCAAGCCGGCAGTAAAATTATAATCCGGATTGCCAAAAGTGAAAACTCCATAAAAAGTTCCAAGCTGCGCTTCATTCATTATATGCGCATAGATAAACCCTCCGCCAACTCTTACGTTTTCCGAAACCTTGAAGCCAATTTTCGGGGTTAAATAAAAAATAGGTCGGAAATCGCCGGCAGTTAAGGTGATGATCGTAGTAAAAAACTCAATACCTCCTCCAATTGAAAACCATTTTGTAACTCCGACATTAAAGGAATTCAGCGTAATCAAGGTATTCTGGTAATACCCTTCGCCCGGATTCAGAGTAAAGGCAGATGGAGCAAAAAAATATCTCCCCGGCAGAGGGGTAGGAAACCAGAATTTCCCCTTTTTCATCATCATGTATTCCAATGTCTGAACCGTACTTATTTTACTGTATGGAATCCTGACGGGACCAAGGTCTTCAGTTATTAATGTCAGAGTATCATTCCTGTTTTCCTTTAGCTTTCCGTAATATTTTGAGCCTTCTTTGAATTTTACTACGATAAATGAAACCGTGTCATTGAAAGCGGGCAACGACTCAACTTTTTTCTGCCCATATGTCATCAGTGCATTTGCAAGAATAACCAGCAAAATGATTTTCGTTTTCATGGCGTCTTTGTTGATGGCTTGTTTTTAAGGTCAATATTTTGATCGTCATCAAATATTTTCAGAATCCAAGCCCAATATTCAGCAATGGATAAAGATTCAACTTTTTATCGCCTTTGGTATAGTATTCCTCTCCCGTGTCCATTCTATCTGTCTCGTTTCTCGAGTACATGGCAAAGTACAACTGGAGGGAAAAATTCAGGCTGATTGTTTTCGACATAAAAGTCTTAACGCCAAATCCGGGAGCAAAAAATATTCCGCCATCGTAACTTGTCTTTACCAGAGAAATATAATCAGAGGTTTGATGTGCGCTCCTCCATTCGAAAATCTCGGTTGAAGTCAATTCATGGTTGTTCGGAGAAAGGTTAAAGGCATAACCAAAATCATACATGAAAAACGGGGAGGTGGATGCATGTCCGATAAAAACCCTTTGTTCGATGAAAAAAGCGATCTGGTTGACACTCACGCTGTATTCGCTTTTTGTAACCGATCCCGTCTTCCAGCTTCTCCATCCCCATAGTGGATATTGGGTGCGAATAAAACCGACGCCAAAACCAAGCGATAAATGAGGCGAAAACTGATATCCATTAACGGTTGAAATTGAATAAACCGGTAAACCGAGTCTTAGACCAATGCCAACCTGAGTATAATTCACATAACCCTTTTGTTTGTAAACCGTATCGGATATTTTCTGACCTTTAACATCAATATCGGTAAGGTTATCCGGCTTAGCTTGTCGCGCAAAAGCGGAATCTGTTAATGTTTCTGTATGAACATCTTGACCACTGGAATAAAATACAATGAAAAGCGCTGCAATCGTAAAAAGTATGTACATATTTTTCATAATCAGATAGATTTCTCAATTTCAAATCAAAATTACACTATTGATAGAAAAAATCAAAACTGATTTTCAGGGCATTATTTTTTAAATTTGTATGAAATCATTAAATGCAGGATAAAAATTCGCCTATTTGCAAAAAATCCAATTATATCCTTGAATACTCCCGATTTTTGCAACGAACCATTAATTTATTCATCGCTGAGCTGATTGCGAAAATGGATAAAAACTCATCACTTTTTATAAAATTGCTTGTTCTCATTTTATGCGTACTGGTAGCGTCCCGGTTTTGGTCATGCTCAAATCAAACGAAGAAGGATCGGCAGATAAAACAGGAAACCGCTTTGGAGCTTGATTCCATTCATCGTTTTGATTCAATCGTAAATGCTGCCAAAATATCCGATCCGGAATTCGCCCGTTCAGTAGCAGGTAAAGCGTTAAGGTTGATTTCTTATGGTGGGGATCAGAAGTTCAACCCGTCTATCTATTTGATTGCAGGTATCGCCTTCCAGTTAAAAAACCCGGATTCGGCATACCGGTATTATCAGTTAGCCCTTCAATCCGCTGTTTCCGCAGAAAATGACACTATCCGTCCGAGAATCCTATATAATGTTGCCATGTTGTTTAAGAATGCCTACAACTACCAGGATGCAATTAAGATGCTCGATTCTGCCCAAAGACTCGCGGAAAGAATGAATGATCACATTACTATGTCTAACTGCTTTAACAGCATCGGCAATATTGAAGCCGACCTGAACAATGAAGAGCAGGCAATAATAATGTTCAACAATTCGCTGAAAATAGCACAAGATCATAACCTCCCACTCCAGACTGGCGTAGCCATGGTAAGCCTTGCCCGATTTGAAAAGAACCGGTTTAAAGCAACTCAAATGCGGCTTCAGGCTTTGAAAATTTTCAGGGAACGGCATGACGCCACTGAACAAACTGGTTATTTGCTGGCAAATATCGGCGATGATTGTTCTGATCCGGATTCAGCAATTGCCTATTATGAACAATCTTATGAAATCGGGATAAAAGGAGATATCGTTGGTCTTGAACTTGGTTCCCTGAACAACATGGCATACCGCTATGCCGATAAAAATAACTATCCCAAAGCGCTGAAACTTCTTATTGAAATGGCAATTCCCCTGGCGACAAAGGAAGGAGCCGAAGATTGGTTGTCAACCCTGTATGATTCTTACGCAGATATCTCACATCTCGCGGGAAATACCGAAACGGCTTATTCCTATCAGAAAAAGGCATTGGAGGCGGCAACCAATGCCGACCGCGACCATGCAAACAACCAGGTAAGGTTGTTAAACGCGTTACTTCAGGCAAAATCCAGGGAAATAAAAATTCTGGAGCAGGCTAACAGAATAGAAGCGCAAAGCAAAAATGTCAGATGGTTGTCATACTTTGTTATTGGATTAGGAACACTGGCTGCCTTTTTAATTCTGATATTTATCGTTTACCGACAACGGAAAAACCTCCGTTTTCAACGGATGGAAATCGAGTCGGCAAAATTAATGGCAAACATTGATGAACAGGAGAAGGAGAGATTGTCAATGCAGTTGCATGACCTGATCCGTCCGGTGAAGAGCGTAATTACAGATCATATCCAAAAATTGCAATTGGCTGACCCTGCCATGAAAAATGAACTTGTGGCTGTTCTCGAAAAAATTTCAGGATCTCTTCGTCAGGTTTCTCACCGGATGAACCCCGTAATGCGAAACAAATTGACTTTTTCGGAGTTGTGTGAAGGGATCAGGCAGGATTTTTCGCTTTCATCACAACTTACAATACAAATGGAGATTGTTCCATCTGACCTGAAACTGGCTTCGGATTCGTCCAACCATCTCTATTTTATCCTCTATGAATTGCTTGCCAATGCCGATAAACACGTGGGAAAGGGAAATGTTGAAATCTCGGTTTCCGCGGAATTTGACAACCTCTACATTCTATACAAAGACAACGGGCATGGATTTGACCTTGAGAAAGCTATGACGAATGGTTTGGGCGTTACGTTGATCAGGAAAAGGGTAGGGCTCATGGGCGGGCATGCAAGGATGGAAACCGACAAAAAAACCGGCGTCCGGTGGATCATTACCTTGCCAACTGAAGGGAATATCATAAAAAATTAATTTGGAATATGGTCAGACTTTTTGTTATCGAAGATCATGAAACGATCATTGTTCCCGGACTCAGGAACCTTTTCCGCCCATCGCGCGACCAGATCGAAATTGCGGGTTCTGCCGCGGGAATTCATTCAGCTTTATCAAATCCAGCCCTTGGTTCCTCCGACATGATCATCCTTGACCTGTGGATTCCCGGCGAAGACCCTTTCAACTCATTGTTATTGCTCAGCGAGCAACATCCGGGGAAGCCGGTTCTTATTTATACTTCAGAAGAATTACCCTTATGGCAGCACAAAATGATGAATGCCGGCGTAAAAGGCTATGTAAATAAAAGTTGCGCGCGCGAAGACCTTAAATCGGCTATCATGCACGTAGCCAAAGGCGGGACATGGTTTACCGGCGCCATGACCGATGAGGGTGATTTGGAAAAATCAGGCGCTAAACAGGAGAATTTATCTTCAGCTCTCTCACCGGTACAAAAGGAAATCATTGACCTTCTGATTAATGGCTATCATCACCATGAAATTGCTAAAAAACTGAATACGACGCCGGCAAAAATTGACAAATCTCTTACCGGTTTAAGAAACAAGTTTCAATGTAAGACTACAATTGAGTTGGTGATGCTGCTTTCCGGGAAGACGGGTAATTTGGGCGTCGTAATTGGTGTGCAAACCGCTCGCCCAATTTAACTATTACTGCATGGAATTCAATTACCTGATTTTTGCCGATGTTTTAAACCGGGTGAATTTCTGCCAAAAAAAATGTTATTTTTACTCTTGTTTGGCGAAATTCTATTGTGCATATTAGCAGTCCGTAAATATCATTTCGTCATGAAAACAATTCTTATCTCTGTTGTATTGGTTTTTGCTGCATTATTTGGCAAGTCGCAGGTTTGGGCTCCTCCGGGAGCTACCTGGCATTATGATTGGGTTGAAATGGCAACAGATGGTTTTGCCAAAGTTCAATATGTAAAGGATAGCATCGTAGGAGGTAAGCTATGCAAAGTCCTGAAAATTGAGGAGCATACGTATAATTGGATTACCCAGACTTACAATAACAGCGTAATCGGATATGAATACACCTGGCTGGATAATGAAGTTGTATATTATTACCGGTACAACCAGTTCTTCAAACTCTATGATTTCAACTCCATCTCCGGAAGTTCATGGGAGGTGGCAGGCTGGAACCAGAACAATCCATGTGACAGTGCAGGGTCAATCATTGTTGACAGCACGGGAACAACGACAATCAATTCGTTTTCATTAAAGTATTTAAAGGTTTCTCCAGGACAAAATTCTGACTGGGAATTTCCCGATAAAATCATCGAAAGAATTGGTTGTTTGGGATATATGTTCCCTTTGCCAAATTGCATCATTGATATTCCTGGACCAGGACAGTTGAGATGTTACTATGATGATGAATTCGGGCTTTATCAACTGACTGGATTTCCTCCATCTTGTGATTATATTATCGGGGTTGATGAGAACCGCGAGAGAAAAAATGACATTAAAATCTATCCTGTCCCAACAGTGTCAACCTTTACATTTGAAATGAACCGACCGGAAAAAGGCAATTTGTTCATTCAAATTTTTGACGTCCTTGGCAACAAAATAAAAGAGATTGAAACAGGGAAAATGAAATTGGTCATAGATATTCAAAATTTTAAAGAAGGCGTCTATTTTCTTGTGGCAATTGATCAGGATGGTTTTATCTTTAGCCAAAAAATTATAAAAACCGGAACATTCTAACCTTTAAATATATTTTATGAAAACTTTCTGCCTTTTTATCGTCACCGCCATTTTGCCGCTGTTTCTTTACAGTCAAACGGATTTGACCATCGCTCCTGATTCAGTGTATTTCGTTTGGGGAAGTCCATGGAAAGCAACCGTTACAGTTTCAAATAATACAAATCAACCGATTAATTTGTTGCAGGTACAAAGTCAATGCGCTCCCTGTGTAGGAGGCTGGGGCTGGTGGGTAGATTCAATTTCTGTTACAACCCCTCATTTTATTTATCCGGGTCAAAGTATCAGTTTAATCTTAGGATATTGGACGATCGTTAAAGATGAATCCCAAATAAATTTCCTTCACGACTCAATGTATGTTGTCAGTTCTATCGGCAATCAGTATTGCCATATATTTCTGGATCCATCCCTGATTTCTTCAATTAATGCAAACCCAAAGAAGAATTTTTCAGTGTTTCCCAACCCAATTGCCTCCAGGGTAACTGTCAGGTTAAATGATAATTTGAATGAACCTGGATTGCTTTCAATCTATAATTCCAAAGGGATAAAAATTACGGAATCAGAACTGTTTTCAGAAGATACGGAAATCAATACGGCAGGTTTGCCGAAGGGGATTTATTTGTTCAAAGTAACGGCGGGAAACTTTTCCGCTGTTCAAAAGGTTTATAAAACGTATTGACCAAAGAGGTTTAGCCTGAAAATGTTTACATTTGAACATGAATATCATCAAATTCATTGTCGCAACCTTCCTTGCCTTTCTCCTGCCATATCTGATCAATGCCGAAGGAGTGAAACAACTCACGCCCGATTCAACCTACAAAACCTGCTTATCATTACAGCCGGGAAATGCTGCCGGCCAGAGTTGTTTCGGAATGGAAACGTGTGACGCCGACCATAAACTCTATGTCCATATTGATCATCCGGGAGAAAAAATCTATTTGGGATTTGGCTGGTCAGATATGGTTCCTGGCAACCTGATCACCGTCAACATGAAACTGAATGGCGTGCATGCTTATGGTCCGGTGAATATTACTCCGGGATCCATGGGGCATATCGAACATTTTAGTGAGGCTAATGCCGGTCCTGATGTTCTGGATGCTAACGGATACAAGTCTGTCAGTTTTGCGCCTGCAGCCAGCGGCGATTATGAAATTTACTTCGACACTCCCACCTCCCCCGGATCAAATATCCTGCTTAGTCTGTTTGACGTCACGGTCGTTGATACTGCCATTGCGCCGCTTATGGCTGTCAATGGAAGGCTTTGGGCAAAGAACTGGACTTTTAAATCGTTTAATATTGCCTTTCCTGAACATGCATTCCGGGGAACTTTGAATGTTTACACGGAAGATTCGGTGGTGACCTCGGTTTTTTTTAATTCCATGCAAGGCGACTATTTCGATGTTTCCTGCAATTCAAATGGCTGTTATTCTCCACCGATACCCTGGGACAGCAGTTGCAAATCTGCCATTGGTAAACATGGTTATTCTCAATACAAAATCTTCGTCAACAACCCTGATTCTATTTGTTATCCAACCGGAATGACAGGGAACATCGCTGAAAACAGCATTTCGGTTATCCCCTCGTGCGACGGTTCTTTTAATATTTTCTTTTCCAGTGGAAAGGCGGGAAGGGTTAAAGCGGTTTTCGATGTAAATCCTTCACCCGGAATCCAACCGGAAGATGTGGTGCTGATCGATTCAGTAACAGCCGGGCTGAATACCCTTTTCTGGAATGGACTGAGCGGTTTGCAGCAACCTTTGCCCGCAGGAACGCAGATCGTGATGACATTGTGCCTTATCAGCGGTCTTACAAACCTGCCTGTTTTTGACGTGGAAAGACATTTAAAAGGCTTCGTTATCACACAGGTAAGACCTCCCGGTTCATCCATTGCATCCTATTGGAATGATACTCTGCTTGCCAGCAATGGCGGTCAAAGGCAGTTGACCGGCTGTTACAGTTACGATACTATCGGATGCCATGGATGGGATGGGAATTACAATCATATAGGAATCGGATCGTATAACACCGTGAATACCTGGTGGTATGCATCCGGCAATACAACGAGCCCGATCATTCTGACTGTTCAAAAAAAACCTGATACCCCGATAGGTATTATCGGGCTGACAACATTTTGTCAAAGCGCTGTCAATACTTATACTGTTGTGCCCAATCCCCTTCCGGGAGCCGACGCCAACAATTATGAGTGGGAGCTTACCGATGATGCCACTTCCAATGTTTTGTTGACTTTACCGAACCAGGGAGCTTCCGCAACGATTCCGTTTTCACTGTATCCACCTGGGAATATGCATCTGAAAGTTCGGGGCGTGAATACGCTTTGCGGGTATGGTTCTTTTGGTCCGGCAGCCTCAGGGGAAGGAATTCAATTACATGTAAATCCTGCGCCGCACGTCACAAATACAGACACTTCCCTGACGATTTGCTCCGGGGAAAACATCAGTATCAACCTCCAATCATCGCTTCCTGGAACTACCTGGTCTTATACTGCAACAGCTACTTCCGGATTCGTGTCAGGCTATTACGGCGGCGCTGCAAATCCGATAGATCAGACGCTTTTCAATACCGGCATTGAAGCAGATTCGGTCGTCTATAGGGTTGTTCCTTATGCCTTGTCGTGCAACGGAGATACCGCAGATTTTTATGTTGCCGTTAACATTGGCGATTCGGTGAATGTTTCAATTTCAGGTTCCGGCAATAATGTCTGTTTCGGCACAACGGTAACCTATACGGCAACGCCTGCCAATCCCGGGAGCAATCCGTCATTTCAGTGGAAAGTCAATGGAATCAATGCCGGTTCAAACGCTTCGGCATTTGCCTATATCCCGGCGAATGGAGAAATCGTAACATGTATTCTGACTTCATCAAATACAGTTTGCAGTTCCAACAATCCGGCGACCTCGAATTCAATTACGATGGTGGTAAATCCGCTTCAACCGGTTAGTGTTTCCATATCGCCTTCTTCAAACCCGGTTTGTGCCGGTACTCAAGTAAGTTTCACCGCCGTTCCGGTCAATGGTGGAATTGCGCCTCAATACCAATGGAAGGTGAATGGGTTGATATCCGGGACAAATTCCCCGGCTTATTCTTATGTCCCAGCAAATGGTGATTCGATCACATGTACACTGACGTCGAATGTCCAATGTCCGTCAGGAAACCCGGCACTATCCAATGAAATCACAATGACGGTAAACCCCATATTGCCGGTTGGTGTTTCAAT
>JBAXRP010000079.1:0-17157 GCA_037131145.1 Bacteroidota bacterium | reverse complement strand
CGTCCTTCGTCCTTCGTCCTTCGTCCTTCGTCCTTCGTCCTTCGTCCTTCGTCCATCATGCCGGATGAGAACTTTAAAACTCCGCATTCTTTGGAGTACGGGGAAAGGGGATTACATCCCGGATATTCGACATCCCGGTAACAAACAGGATAAGACGTTCAAAGCCCAGACCAAAACCTGCATGAGGAACTGTTCCAAAGCGGCGGGTATCGAGGTACCACCAAACATCTTTTTCCGGGATATTCATTTCGTGGATTCTACGAAGAAGCGCCTCAAGATTTTCTTCGCGCTGACTTCCGCCAATGATTTCACCGATTTTCGGAAACAACACATCCATAGCGCGAACGGTTTTTCCATCCTCGTTCTGTTTCATGTAAAAAGCCTTGATCTCTTTCGGATAACCGGTGAGGATAACCGGTTTGCCAAAATGCTTTTCCACAAGATACCGTTCATGTTCCGACTGTAAATCGGTTCCCCAGGATACAGGAAATTCCCATTGCTGTCCCGAAGCAACCAGAATATCAACAGCTTCGGTATAGGTAAGTCGCTCGAATTTATCGCCGACAACTTCGCGTAGCCTGTTGATCAGCTCGTTGTCGTACATTTTATTGAGAAACTCTAGGTCGTCAATGCAGTTATCGAGGGCATACTGAATGAGATATTTAAGAAAATCCTCGGCGAGATCCATGTTGTCGCCGATGTCGTAGAAAGCCATTTCGGGTTCAATCATCCAGAATTCGGCAAGGTGACGCGGTGTGTTTGAATTTTCGGCGCGGAAAGTTGGTCCGAAGGTGTAAACCAGGGATAATGCCATAGCTGCAAGTTCGGCTTCAAGTTGCCCGCTGACGGTCAGCTTTGTCTCCTTGCCAAAAAAATCCTGTGCATAATCAACGTTGCCATCAGGCTGCAATTGCGGGTTCTTATCATCGAGTGTAGTAACGCGGAACATTGCGCCGGCGCCTTCGGCGTCAGATCCGGTAATAATAGGCGCGTGTATATAAAAAAATCCCTGATCGTTAAAATATTTGTGGATTGCAAAAGCCATAGCATGGCGGATTCGGAGAACTGCTCCGAAAGTGTTGGTTCTTGGGCGAAGGTGGGCAATTTCACGTAGAAATTCAAGGCTGTGACCTTTCTTCTGCAACGGAAATACCAATGGATCGGCAACTCCATAAACTTCTATTTGTTTCGCCTGAACCTCCACACTTTGTCCCTGTCCCACGGACTCAACCAACGTTCCTTTTACCGCGATGCACGCGCCAGTGTTGATCTGTTTCAGCAAATCCTCATCAAACCCGGCGGCGTCGGCTACAACCTGGATGTTATGAATCACCGAACCGTCATTCAGGGAAATGAAAATGACGCTTTTATTACCCCGTTTTGTTCTAACCCATCCTTTGACAACGACCTCTTTGCCAAATTCCTTCGATTTCAGCACATCAACAATTTTATTCCTTCTGGTATGTTCCATTTTAATCTGTTTTGGGTGGCAAAATTACGGAAATGTAGCTTAAAAAGATGAAAGTATCACCAGGTTTCCTTGACTTTGTTTCCTGCCTGCTTCGGAAAGGTAAATTTCACCGCTAAGTATAAACCTGTTTTGAGGATAAGTGCGAACTTTGCAGGAAAATAAACCTCAATCATGGGATTTAAAATTATCGAGATCAAAGCGCCAACCGATTATACCGACGTCGAACTGGAACTGCGCATCGCAAAGGAATTCCACATCTCCGATTTTACCTGGCAAATCGAAAACAAAAGTCTTGACGCCCGTAAAAAGAACAACATTCACTGGCTTTTGCGCATTGGTGTGCACTCCGAATCTCTGGGCGGCGCAGAACCGGAAATTCGCGAATTGCTTGAGATTACATATAAACCGAGGAACAAACGCGTAATAATAGTAGGCAGCGGTCCCGCAGGTTTTTTCGCGGCTCTTGTATTGCAAAAAGCCGGCTTTGACACTATTATTCTCGAACGAGGCGCGGAAGTTGCAAAACGGGCTCAGGGCATCGCCCGGTTTGAAAAAACCGGCGAGTTCAATCCCGTTGCCAATTATGCTTTCGGAGAGGGTGGCGCCGGTACATTTTCCGATGGCAAGCTAACATCCCGATCGAAACACATTTCAAAAGAACGCGATTTTTTCATTTCGAGTTATATTGACGCCGGAGCTCCCGCTGAGATCCGTTATATGGCATATCCGCATGTTGGGAGCGATAATCTAAAGAGGATAATCAAAAACCTTCGCGATTACTATCGTGAACTGGGTGGAGAAATTCGTTTTGAAACAGCCCTCGATGATTTGGGAATTCAACGCAGCATAGTTACGGAAGCTCTTGCCGATAGTGAATCCATAGCGGGCGACTATTTTATTATCGCCCCAGGACATTCGGCTTATGAAACTTACCGGATGCTGATCAACAGAGGCGTTTCATTCCATACGAAAAACTTTGCCATCGGTTGCCGCGCCGAGCATCGCCAGGAGGATATCAATCGCGCACAATGGGGTGTTGGGAAACTCGCGGGCGTTAAAGCTGCTGAATACCGGCTAACCTCTGCCGCCGACGGGAAACATCAGGTATATTCATTTTGCATGTGTCCAGGAGGAATGGTGGTTCCGGCTGCCGCTTACAGTAATCTTAACATCGTAAACGGGATGAGCGCTTACCGGCGCAACAGCCGTTTTGCCAATGCGGGTTGTGTGGCAGGCGTCCATCCCGACCAGCTTGCCGGGCGGCAGGTTACCGCGCTTGAGTCGCTTCAGTGGCTTGAAAATCTGGAGAATTCATTCTTTGAATTTGCCGGGGGATTCACCGCGCCATTCTGCTCCATCAACGATTTTATCAATGGCGCCGAACCCGTTTCTATTCCCGAAACAAGCTATCCACTTGGACTAAAGCCCGCTCCTCTCTGGAATATGCTTCCTGCGGTAGTGACAAATTCTTTGCGTGAAGGGCTTAAAGATTTTGAACATCGTCTGCACGGTTACAGTAAAGGGATTCTTCTCGGGCTTGAAAGTAAGACATCTTCTCCCATCCAGGTTTTGCGTAAACCAAACGGGCTTTGCGCCGGGTTTGAAAATCTCTTTATTGCAGGCGAAGGCAGCGGTTATGCCGGCGGCATCGTTTCCAGCGCTGCCGATGGAATTAAAATCGCAATGCAGATAGTTAACGGAGGGTAATTTTAATTGCAATGGCGTTAAAGAAATCCGGCTGCTTTTATTACTGAAAAGATATTATATCACTGTAATATAAGTACTTAATAAATCATAAGGTAAAAATTTGAGTTTTTGGCTTTGTAAATCCAGTTCAACGCCCATTGCTTCTAAAGGAATAACGCCAAGCAATGGTTGGGCTTCATCGGGGAGTTCAATACATTCGCAAATAGTTTCACGTTCCATAAGCCTCACCTTTACGTTTTGATAAATATTTCGTTCGCTAATACCGGTTGCTGTAGATACGGCTACTGTTTTCATAAATTCTAAGTCCAACTGCTCTATCATTTTTTTGGGAAGCGCCAGCGTTGTTGCGCCGGTATCAATTAATACATCAGGTAATTCAATTTTTCTGATTTCTTCTTTTTTTATGTAATTTCTTTTATATAGTGTTTCATCAATATTATTGATTACCATTAGTTTTGTATGTATTTTTCCCATGTTTTTAATCTTTATGCGTTAATACAAAGGTGCAATTTTTTTCGCCCAAAAGCAAATCATATAATTTATCTATTTTATCAGTCAGCTTTAGCTCCTTTCGATGTCCGCTTTCAAATCCTTGCTTTCAAAGCTTGTTAAACCGAAATCTCTCTCTTTTCCACCTTGGAATTTGGAGCCTGGAATTTGAGACTTGGAATTTTTTAAATGCGCAGTTTTATCCCGGTTTGAGTATCTGTACAAATTTCGCACATTGCCCAGCCGTCAGAATGATTGTTCGATTATCTTTATCTCCTCTGCGGTTAAACCATATAACTCATAAACCAACAGGTCAACATCCTTTTCCAAAGCGCTGGTATCGGATGTGGGGGTTGATTTTTTGGCGGTGAGAATTTGGTTGACAATTTTTATAATTGACTCTTTTAACTCTGTTTGAAAATTTGCGATTGGAATTTGAGACAAACTAAAAATTGTTACTTGGGGGAATGTGGATTTGAAATCAGAGAACATAATTTGCCAATAATACCTTATTAGGCTTGAATTAATTATAGCAAGTAGATATTTCAGCAATTCCTTATCTTGATTTATCACAGTAAATATGTTGCCTGTAACTGCGTATGGATTTTCAATAATAGTTGCAACCGGTTGAAAGCCAATTTGACGAATGCATATTTTACAGGCAGCCAAATGCACTGCCTTATCCCAACAACCACCAGCAGTATTTGGCTTGTCGAAAAGTACATATTCGGAAGGTTCGATATTTGAATATCTTAAAATATCTGAACCAGTTAAAATTTTTATGTGGTTATCAGATTCCTTGTTCTCAGAAAAATATTTCTCCCTGTTTCCTGTGATTAGCCCCCTGTTTATTAAAGCAAATTTATCAAGTCTGCTATGTCCTGAAATTTTCCGGATTGTAGAAATATTATTTTCATTAATCAGCAAATTCCAAACATAACCAGGTAAACAACTAAAATCGCTTTGCTTAATTTTATTATAGGGTACGAATTTTTGAAGAACCCTCTCTAATGTGATGGTTGTTTGGATATAATGGTTCTTATTATGTTTGTTTGATTTTACGAACAAATAGACTGCTGTATGAACATCCGCATCTTCAAATACTTGCCCTTTTGTAACAACAATTTTGAGAATTTTATTTTGCTCCGTAAGATGTTTGCGTAATTTTTCCGCATATACATTATTTAATAGGGAACCTGGTGAAATGTAGCATAGAAAATAGTTTTCTTTAAGCAAGGAGAATCCTTTTTGGAAAAACAGATGAAACAGATCTATCTTGAAACCAGCAAATGGGTATGCAATTTTCATAAAATCAATTTCTTGATTTCTTGTATTATGCGGTTGAATCATCTTATACGGCGGGTTCCCAATCACCACATCAAACCCAATAAAATCCCCATCGTCATTCAGCGCTTCCGGGAATTCATATCGCCACTCGAATGCATTATCATAAATCCTGTTGTTTTTAGATTCCTCAATTTGCCGGCTAAGTTCGGCTGCCTCCTCTTCCAATCGTTGCCGCTCAATTAACCCTTTTTCCTTTGCTTTCTCATCCCCGTAAACAGTTTCAGGCTCGAATAAAAAATTCCCTGAGAATTTGTGAATAATTTTGCTTAAAATCTGGTCGCGTTTTCTTATTCTTGGGTCGTTGGCGCCAATTCCCAAATGAATGGCGCTTTTGATTTTTGCAATCAGTTGTTCCATCTCCCGTTTCTGCTCCTTGTTTTCCGCGTTGCGATAAGTCATAATTGCCGTCCGGTAGGAAAGGATCGAAAATCTCCCCACAGATAAAACCTGTTTCAGATCAGCATCGAGAGCGTAGCGCGAGATCAGCGAATTCCCGCATTTGATGTTAATGTCAATATTGGGAAGGGTTTCCAACTCCCTCTCCACCCCCACAATAGCAGATGGAACCGGGGGGTGAGGCGATTTATAATAAGCGCTCTTCAACAACTCAATCCACAACCTCAACCGGCATATCTTCACGGAATTGGGATTGATGTCAACGCCAAACAAACAATTTTCAATGATGGTTTGCTTTTCATGGAAAATCGCTTCCTGAACACGCTGACTTTCGGGACTTTTTGGATTGTACTCAAACAATTTGCCATCTTCGTCGGTAATGATCAACTCGTCGTTGGCTACTTCAACGTGGTACTCTTTCAGTCGTTTGCCCGACTTGTCCGATAAAATTTTCAATTCCCCTTTGATAGCAATTATCTCGTTGAGAGCGGAAACAAGATAATGCCCCGACCCTACGCCTGGATCGCAAATTTTAAGGGAATTAACTATTTCATTGGCTTCTTTTTTATCGTCAATTTTATCGTATAACTCCTCCAGATTCCGGCAATCCCAGCCTTTTGTATCCTTAAACTTCTGCGCCACTGCCCTGCGAATAGTTTCGCGGCACATGTACATGGTAATGAAACCCGGAGTAAAGAACGAACCATCTTTATAACCGTTAATTTTCTCAAAAATAAGTCCAAGTACCGATGAATTGATCAGAGTTTTGTTTTCTTCCTGGATTTCTTCAGCGCCTTCGCCTGAAAAATCAAAAGCGTCAAGGAATGTCAAAAGATAATCCAGCCCATTTAATGTTCCAGTCAACCTTTTGCCTGCGGAGTTTTTCAAAACGGAGCCGGAATGAACCGGAATCTGACATTCATCCTGGAGGTTGCTTATAAAAATTGTTTCCCGTTCCAGTTCCGTCGGTTCAAAAAGCGAGCTGTTCAGGTAGGGAACCTTTTCAAATAGCATAGCTACCGCCGGGTCGCGCTCTCTGACTTTCTTTGCAAGTACCCGAAAGAACAAACTATTCAGGGAATCAAATCCTTTCATCTTTTCAACAGAAAGAAACGAATATCCGGCGTTGCTCTTATTGTATCTGATTAACTGGGCTTCGAGTAGTTTCAGAAATAAAATGCGGTTGATCCATGTGATAACCAATTCAAGGGATACATTAAAAAGTCTTTCCTGATTGTTTTCGCCAAAATGCGATGGTTTTTCGAGCCGGCTTATCATATCCATACTATCGATCTGGATTATGGCATTCTCCAAAAGCGAGCCGGGATCGCGTTGTCCTTCATTTTTCCGTCCAATGAGTTTTTTGCTGCCATCCCTGGTTTCAGTTAAACCTATGATGTGCAGCAATTCCATATAAAAGCCTTTATCCAGCGTGTTACTATCATTGGTAAATGGAATCTTTAAAAGATGTTCCGGAGTGAGCAACTTATAAAGGGCAATGAGTTTAGAGTCATCCTTCCTGTCTTCATTTCGCAGGAGTTTATCATACTCCCGGAAATCGAACATCGTGAAGCAAATTTCGCATGTCAATCCGTCAAGAAATGGTTCGGCAATCTCCTTGTAAAAGAAATCTGTAGTCTTGCCGGAAAGCCGACCTTCTTCAAAATCAGCGAACTGTTTTACCAGATTTTTATTTTGCGCAAACACCTTCTCAAATAGGGTCGCGTCAAATACATACCATTCATAAATATTTGTCGCCACAAGATGTTTGATTTCCAGATTGTGGTTGTTGATTCGTTCACGCAGGTAATAAAGAATAAGTTCATGAAACGCTTTTGCATTCAGGTAATCCGGTTGGATCATCTCAGGTTTATTCGAAGGTTTCTTGGCTTCAATCAACACACCGGCGCCGCTTTTTGCATCGGGACCATTATGGATTACAAGGTCATTGCGTCCTTTGGTGTTGATATAAAACTTTTGACCGAAAATATTCCTGAGAAAATCGCTCAGGTCATTCTTTACGTGCTCTTCGCTTTCTGACTCATCGAGGCTGTCAAGCAATTTGATAAGGTTTGTCTTGAAAAACTCGATATCCCGTCTGCATGGCTTTACCTTGAGGTAGGCTTTGTTTAGAGATTTGCGAGGGGATAAAAGGGTTAATTGCATGGATTTTGTATGATTTTTATGCGTTTCCTATTACGTGATATCTGTTTTTCAACTGTTCCGAGCCGGGGCTCAAGTCGGCAAATCTGAAGTCGTTGACAATGGCATGGTCACAGCGCCAATAACCCATTTTCCCGCAAGGTTTTTGCATCCTGTCCATTCCAGAAAGCCTGGAAATTTCCCAACCCGCTGTCGGCATATCTTTGTTCAAGTTCATGAAAGGTCGTCGGGTTTCCATTATCCGGCGAAAGTTTCTGCAACATTTCCATCAACCATTTCCCGGTGGAATCGCTTAACTTCAAAATTACCTCTTTTTGTCGTGTTTGAATAGTAACCCTCACTGCCTGTGAGTATTTCCCCTTTTTCTGACGGGTGTAAAAGTTTATCGCCGGAATTCCTCCAAGCCAGACAATCCTTGAATGAGGTTCAGGTATTTCCTGATTTTCCTGCGATAAAATGTTGCGGATTAAGCGAGGCGACATGGTTGTTTCCGGGATTTTGAAATCGAACCATTCCTGCAAAGGAAAATCGAAACAGACGCCATACATGAAATTGTACAACGATTTTTTCAGCCCCGCGCTGAAAGTTTCGCTATTGCAACCAATTCGGTCAATTGTAACAAGATCGTTGTTGGCGAAAGAGCCTGGCGCCCTGCGCTCTTTTTCCACCCCAAACCTTTCAGGGTTTATTCCAACCGGGCTGTGCGCCGTCATCGCAAATTGGTGCCAAAAGCCCGACTGAATCGCGCCACTCATAAACAACTGGCGCACTACTTCAAGCGAATCAATAGTCTCCTGCGCCGATTGTGTGGGAAACCCGTACATCAGGTAGGCGTGGACCATAATCCCGGCGCGGGCAAAATTACCGGCAACACCGGCAACCTGCGCCACGGTGACGCCTTTGTTTATCATCTTCAGAATGCGTTCCGAAGCAACTTCGAGTCCCCCGGAAACGGCAATACACCCTGACGTTTTCAGCAGCAGGCACAAATCCGAGGTGAATTTCTTCTCAAAGCGAATGTTGGTCCACCATAGTACTGTGAGTTTCCTCCGGACAATTTCAAGAGCCAGATCGCGCAATAACGCCGGAGGAGCCGCCTCGTCGGTGAAGTGGAATCCGTTCCTGCCCGTCTGCGCCATGAGCGCTTCCATCCGGTCGCAAAGGATGGAGGCTGAATTTGGTTCGTACCGCTTGATGTAATCGAGGGTTACGTCGCAGAATGTGCATTTTCCCCAGTAACAGCCGTGAGCCAGCATAAGCTTATTCCAGAAACCGTCGCTCCAAAGTCGGTGCATGGGATTGGCCATTTCCATAACCGAGAGATATTTCTCAAGCGGTAAATCGGAATAATCCGGAATCCCGGTATCCTGCCGCTTTACATCGGAATTCTCTGAACCATTGATAAAAACTGCCGATCCTTCCAATAGGGTAAAAGTACGCTTCAAAAGCATAATGTCGCGTTTTCCGTCGAGATGTTCAATCAGGTTCAGCAATGGTATTTCGCCATCATCGAGGGTAATGAAATCAGTGTATTTGAAAAGCCGGGGATCGGTTAATGACCGCAGTTCGGTATTGACAAATCCACCGCCCATTGCAACGGTTATCTCCGGATGATGATTTTTCAGCCACTGCCCGCATTTAAAGGAGCTGTATAGATTTCCAGGGAACGGAACGGTGAGCGCAACCAATGAAGGAGCGTATTCAGATATTTTTTTTTGCAGAAGTTCTGTCATGATGCAGTCGAGTAGCCGGTATGGTTGATTGCTGGAAAGTTCATCTTCCAGTTCATCGAAAGTGGAAGCTGAACGTCCGAGCCGTTCCGCATAGCGACTGAATCCGAAGTGCGGATCAACGGCTTCAACAATAAGGTCGGAAATATCTTCAAGGAAAAGCGTTGCAAGGTATTTAGCGCGGTCGTGAATACCGAGGCGACCAAAATCGTAGTCGAGGTCGCTGATCTGACTGAATCGCGACGCCTCAGGAAGCCACTGGCGTCCGCAAATCAGGTGAGCAAGTTCGGGATTATTTTCGCGGAGGAATTTCATAACCGGATCAATGGCGCGGTAATAATCTTCGATGAGTTGAACTATGCGCCGTGCATTTGCAGACAGCGGTCGGGAATATTTTTCAACTTCGCCGAAAAGCGCTTTCAAACCGCGGGAGGAGAAAATGACGTTGATCACCTCGATGCCGAGGTCGGTCTGGTGTGAAAAAATATTGCGGGTATTTAAAAATCCCTTTAAAAACGGAGTGGCCGGATATGGCGTATTCAACTGGGTAAAGGGAGGCGTTATAAAAAGGACAGTCGGTTTCAGATCATTTTTTACCATTTGCCGGAACCCTTATTCCATTGTTGTATTTTGTAATGAAAGCGCCTTTGAACCCACGTTTCCGCATCTGATTTTTCAAATCCTTTGCAGCGTCAGAGCTTGTAAATGAACCGATGGTAAAGCGGTACCATCCATCGGAAAAGTCTTTGAAAATTTCCTGATCAAGGTTATATTTTTCCTGCACCTGAAGCGCAGTGTATTTGTCATTTCTTAATGCAAAGATTTGTACTCTGAAGGTCAAACCCGTCTCCGGCTGATCGGAAAAAAGCTCTTCAGAATTTTGTTCGGCAGGAATTTCCACTTTTTCCTGAATAATGTCAATGACAACTGTATCTTTTTTTGGTAAAACGACAGGAGGAGGCTTGGTATCGCCGGGTTTGATTTCATTCACCGGTTGTTGGATATATACAGGAACGAAGATTTTATTCAGGTTTGTATCCGGTTCCTTTCCAGGGTTATGTTTATTGAAATTGTAAGTAATGTTTATCGAAAGCATCGAATATGCATCGTATTTGAAACCGCCGGGGGTGACATCGAGCCAGTCGGAATTAACGCCGTGAAGCGTCCATTCAAGGCCGAGGTTAACTTTATCGCCCATGTTAAAATAAGCGCCAACTCCTGCCATTCCCATTATTGCCGTAGTCCATCCAGATAGGCTATCACTTACTCTGAGCGGAGTTGCGGTATAGAGTTGTTTTACTGTTGAATTCCAACTGGAAGTTCCTAAACCGATTGTTCCGTAAACAAAGAATTTTCGTTTTGGATTATATCTTTTCGCCAGAAGGTTCGAGAAGTTAATCGTTGCATTGATATTGCCTTCAAGGATATTTCCGTCAAAATATTCGTTGCAGGCGGTTCCGTCTTTATATTGTCTTTTGGTTCCGGAGATTTCGCTATACAGGAATTGACCGCGAATTGCGAATACATGACTAAGTTGTTTAGTAAGGGTGAAAGTTCCGGCGAACTTCCATTCGTTCATATCAGCGCTGACAGGCCAGAACTGATTCACTTTCAGGTCGCCAAAAAAAATGTTGGGTCCGCCGCCAACGCCAGCAGACCAATTGTCGAAAAATCTTTTTCCAAGCGCTCCTTGTGTTTGGGAAAAAGCCGACGATGCTCCAATAAGGAGTCCAATTACAGCAAAGCGGTTAAACCACTTGATCATATTACGAGGAATTAGCCATGAATGATGTGTTATTATACAAAAGTGTTAAGAAAAGGTTACAATTCAATTAAAAAAACAAAAAGGTGTTGGATTTCCGATTAGAATTTTTAATTTTGCACTCCCAAATTCCTCCTTAGCTCAGTTGGTTAGAGCATCTGACTGTTAATCAGAGGGTCGCTAGTTCAAGTCTAGCAGGGGGAGCTTCAAAATCAACCACTTACGATGAATATTGTAAGTGGTTTTTTCTTTAGGTACACACAAAAGTACACACAAAGCCCAAGAAAGTCACCTATTTCTCCCCTTCTGAACTTTCATAAAGAAACAGCATCTGTTTTTCACAGTTGTAGTTGTACCCTTAATAACTATCAGATATAGTGAATGTTGAGTGAAATATATCTACAATCATTTATAAAGCCTACATGCAAATTATACAACGTCACTCACTTCTTCGATTTTACTCAGCCCTTTAAAATTAAAACTTATCGGTTTTGCATCTTCCTGATCATCAAATTTAATAGTATTAACCATCTGATTGGTATCGACTTCAATCACTTTACCAATGCCAAAAACTTGATGGGCGACCATGTCTCCCAAGGCTAAATTGATTGGAACTCCAAATATTTCTTCATCAATTTTTATAATTGCATATTTTGCGCCAGACTCAATCTCTGATGATATTACTCCTTCTAAAACAACCAATTCCTTCTTAATTTCATAAATGAATCGGGATGGATACTTATCACTTGTTTCATGACTAAAACCCTCAGATTCAGTAAGAAATAATTCGACCATAGCCCTTGTTATTGCAACATACGCTAAGCGTCTTTCTTCTTCCAATGCCTCCTTTTTGCGTTCACGTAATGCCCTATAACTAGGTAGAATACCCTCAGAAAGACCACAAACGAAAACGAACTTAAATTCAAGACCCTTTGATTGATGTATTGTCATCAATTTTACAAAATCGTTATCAGTTTTACGATCAAGGTTTGTATAAAGGGCTATATCCTGTAAATATTTACTTAGACCTGCTTTTTCTTCATTCGAGTTCTCCTTCTCATAGATTCGGATCGAAGTCATTAATTCCTCTACATTGTCAATCCTTTCTTGATCCCCATCAAGGCGGATTAATTCAAGGAGACCACTGGTCTCAAGTATATATTGAAGAAGATCAGAAATGGATATTGAATTAACCTTCTTACAGCAGTTGTCGATTAATTCAATAAAATTCTTTGCTCCTGGTTTGTTAAATTCACGTTGATCAATATATTTCTTCAATGTTTCATAAAGAGATAGGTTTTCTTCTTCAGCTGATTTTTTTAAGTTCTGAAGAAACTTTTTTCCTAATTTCCGACTTGGGTTGTTTACTATTCTCAAGAATGAAATATCATCTCCGACACTTATCATACGAAGATATGCCAAAGAATCTTTTATTTCTGCTCTTTCAAAAAACCTCACCCCACCCCAAACGACATATGGAATGCTTTCTTTTATCAAAGACTGTTCAAGAACCCTTGAGACATGACTTGCTCGGAATAGAATTGCAAAATTGCTGAAAGAAGCGCCGCCTATCTGTCGTTGCTTTATTGTCTTCGCAACCCATAATCCTTCTTCTTGATCTGTTTTACCATGAAAGTGGGTGACAATCGCACCTATTTGGCCTTTTGTTACCAAATCCTTTTCAATCCTATCCGTGTTGTTTACTATAATGCTATTGGCAACATCCAGAATGTTTGGAGTAGAACGGTAATTTTCATTTAGAATTAAAGTCTTGCATGGTTGAAAGTTAGTGTCAAAGTGAACAAGATGCAATGGACTAGCACCCCTCCATCCATAGATCGCTTGATCAGGGTCCCCCACTACAAATAGATTTTTGTGGATTTTGCTCAACATTGAAACAAGTTCCCATTGATTGGCACTATTATCTTGAGTTTCATCGACCATTATATAATGAAGCCGTTCTTGCCATTTTTCGAGAACTTCTGGAAAACTCTTAAAAATATAGAACGCTAAATTTATCAGATCATCGAAATCCAAGGCGAAATTTTTCTGTTGTATTTTCAAATATCCGATTGTTATTTGCGTCTTAATATCCTCTTGAGAGTTTTTGGGAATGGATACCGAGGGAATTATAAATTTTGTAATGTATTGGGCAGTATTTTTGAAAAAACGTATGTGTTTCAACGCCTCCTTATGTGTAATATCAGTTGAGTTTATTGAGAGTTCGTCATATACCTCACGCAAAATGTCCTTTTGATCCTCAGAATCGAGAATTGTAAATGATTCCGGGTAGTTTATTTTATTGCAGTCTTCTCGTAAAACTTTGACACAAAACCCATGATAAGTACAAATTAAATCATTAATGTTACCTTGACTAACAAGACGTTGAACACGGCTGAGCATTTCTTTTGCAGCACGATTTGTAAATGTGACACAAAGAATATTTGATGGGCTTATACCCAGTTCCTCAACAATATAAGCATAACGATTAACAAGAACTTTGGTTTTTCCAGAACCCGCTCCAGCGATAATTCTCACGTAACCCTCAGTAGCTAAAACCGCTTGGGCTTGATTTTCATTCAAACCATTTAGAAATTTGCTTTTTGTAACTTTGTCCATGATTCGATTTTAAATTAATCAGGATTTTTCAAATGTGCCATCATATGCCGGGTACGCCAACGATTCAATGAGCAATCCTTATGTCTCATCATTTTCTTTTGATTTCTGTATATTACTTGCTGTAAACCATGATGCTACATATGCCGTGAATGTTCCAAATAATCCTACTCCAACAAACATTAAAACTACACCAATAATTCTTCCTTCTGTCGTTACTGGATATTTATCGCCATAACCAACGGTTGTCACAGTTACCAAAGACCACCAAATAGCATCTTCCGCAGATTTAATATTACGACCAGGATCAGTTTCAACCATCAAAATAGAAATTGAAGAAAAAATGACAACCAAAAATGTAATAATTGCAACAGCTGACATAGTTCCTTGAACTCTATTCCTAAATACATGCTGTGAAAGTACTTTTATTGAGCGAAAAGCACGAAGAATTCTAAAGAGTCGAATTAACCTAAATAACCTTCCAAATCTTACAAACGGAAGAGAAGGTATACTCGAAATAAAATCAATCCAACCCCATTTCATAAAGGAGATTTTATTTTCTGCTTTATAAAGTCGGATAAAAAAATCAATCAGGAAAATGATGCAGATCCCATCATCAATAATCTGCAACAAGTCATGAATATCTTTAGGTAATGTAAAAAATGTATCTAAAATTAAAGCTGCAAGTACATAGACAGATAATACTATGATAATCAGATTAAGAAATCCAACTTTTTCTATATTTGTTGAGGTTTCAGGCATTTATTTTTTTTGTTTAAACGGCATGTCAGTGTAAAGTTATAATAATAACATACGACAACACAAAAACATATTTGAATTATTTTCTCAAATCAAAGCAACCTTACAGCGGTTAAACCTTTTCCAAGAACTGCTTGTAGCCATCACACTCAGTTTGTAGGATATAGTGTAATGAATATATTGCAGGTATCGAGTATAAATATGATTTTTTAACAATGAAAAAATCAGAACGTGAATTTTTTAAAAAGGTCAAAGAACACATTGATAATATTGATCTCATCGAAGCACTGAGCAAAGAGATGGATCCTTACATCAGGAATTGGATCAGGAAGAATCCTGAAGATTGGGATCGGATTAAGACAAAGAACAGTAATATTAGATAAGACCAATGAATGGAAGTAGAACACTTAATCAATTAAAATGCACGCTCATTAATGTGCGTCTTGGCACACTTAATCTTTTATACATCTTATTGTATTACCCATCGCTTTGTCATCATTTCCAACATTACAAGAGTTTATATTACCCATCCAAAAACTATATCCCTGTATCAAATTACTAAATTGTGTAGCACTCCAATAATTGCCATATGTACCTCGACTGTAAAGGTGTCCAGAATCCCAAGAAATAAGATGACCTGCAAAATGGAGCTTTAAAGGTGAGTTCCAAGGTCCATTCCAATCTGTCCAGGATCCACCTTCAAGAACGTTAGTCCATTCAGTCTTTGTTGGAAGTCGCCAGCCATTACCAATTTCTATAGCACACGGGTCATTTGAAACTTGCCAGTCAGAGTTTTCATTTATTGAAGAAATCCACGTAGTATTGGGTATCCTGTTTGTCCCATCATGCTTATAGCCTTGCTTTTTGTTAAACTGCCAGTACCACCCCGCAGAAGGCTCAGTAGCATCATTAACTGCGGTTGCTTGCTGATCTGCACCAAGATTCTGAGCAATCCAACACTTATTAAGCTCACCTCCTACATTACATACTGTTGTATAACTAACTGTTTTACTAACTGGTGACACAACACCTGCTAAATGATTTACAATCAAGATGACACCATTAGAGGGAGTAGTTTGTGTCAAAACTGTGGGAATAGATATTCCACAATTAAAATATGCCCAAACATATCTTGTATAGACATTATTTGGAAATAGACCAGTTTCTGTATATTGAAGGTTTGTTGATATCCCAGTTGCTGAATTATAATCATTAATTGTGTTCCATTTGTATCCACTTGCCGCAACTACGGAATTCCATCTCCACGTAATCTGGGTAAAGTTTGTAAGATGCAAATTTGCTATTGGTGATGCAATGGTTTGTAATGTTGATTGAATTAAAATAGTGGGTTGAGAGTTTCCACAACTGCCGATTGCCCATACATATCTGGTGTAAGTGGTTCCACAACTCAAGCCAGATTCAGTTTTTGTTGTTGTCGAACCCATAAGAATTGCGGTTGTATAGTTATTTTCAGTATTCCATTTATATCCAGTGGCTCCTTGTGTAATATTCCAATTCCAAATAATTTGATTTTGCGTGGGAATTTGGGTGCCAGCCATAGGTGAAGATGGTTCATTAGTCCAGTTCTCTTGCGTGAGTGTTGTCGGATTAGATTTGCCACACAAATTGTAACTCCAAATATATCTTGTATGCAATCCATTGCATATTGCACCAGTTTCGATATACGATGTATTAGGCCCAACATCTATTGCAGAATTAAAATCAGGAGTTGAATTCCATTTATATCCGGTAGCCCCCGACGTATTATTCCAATTCCATATAATTTGAGAAGGGGAAGAAATATGCACACCTGCTACCGGAGAAGTTAAGATTGCACTTGTCGTCGATTTAGTGAGCACTGTTGATGTCGAATTACCGCAAGCGTTATAAGCCCAAACATATCTTGTATAAGAATTGTTACAAATAAGCCCGGTTTCAGTTTTTGAAATCACTGAGCCTAAGTCAGTGGCTGAAGCGTATTCATTAATATAGTTCCATTTATAACCGATAACACCTGGATCAGTATTCCAACTCCATGTTATTTCAGTAAGCCCCGCCAAATGTGTTCCAGAAACTGGAGAAGTAGCGAGATGATGTAAAATGTTTGTGGCAGAATTTGATGTTGCTGGGTTGCTTGTTGTGCAGGTTAGATTAGAAGTTAATATGCAAATAATTACATCACCACTTAATGGAATATATGTGTATGTTGGGCCCGTGGCTCCTGAAATATTTGTTCCACCTTTCTTCCATTGATATTGCGGATTTGCACCTCCATTACTTATTGTACTGGTGAATGTTACAGGATTACCTGTACACGATGGATTTACATCTGAAGTAATCGAAATGCTTACTGGGGCAAAAGAGGCACACGATGAGGTAAAAGTGACCTGATTTCCATAAACTGTACCTTGGGCATTCGTTGCATAAGCCCTGACATAATACATTGTTGCTGGGGTGAGGCCAATAATGCTGCTTACAAAACCTCCAGAACCAATACCATCACTGGAATGATTATCGGCAATTGTCGGATTGGGTTGAATACTCCAGCAAACACCTCTCATTGTAACTGCGGATCCACCATCAAAAGTAGCAGTTCCACCGCTGATGGCAGATAAGGACTGAATTGATGATACTGTTGTTGTTGTCACATAAGGTGTAATAATATTGCCGTCTCTTATGCAGCGGACGGAATTGCCCTCCGCCTTATTATCAGTATC
>JBAXRP010000078.1:0-17285 GCA_037131145.1 Bacteroidota bacterium | reverse complement strand
TTGATTTCGGCTTTGGTATCCTCATTGAAATCGGTAACGGCGAGATGAAAGGAATAATCGCCAAAGGCATTTCCATCCGAGCGGCTTTTCCATTCATTAAGCGCCGAATACAAGGATTTTCCTTTGGTCTGGATTACAAAATCAATCACCATAGTTGTGCCTCCGAAAAGGGCTGCACGGGTGCCGGTTTCATAATTATCGCTGGAAAATGTACCCATGAAAGGCATATCGAGGTGAACGTGCGGGTCAATGCCGCCGGGAAATATCAGCTTGCCTTCCGCTTCAATAACCTGGCCGGCTTTTACCTGAAGGTTTTTGCCTATGGCGCTGATGGTTTCATTTTCGATGAAGATATCGGCGTTGTAATCGTCGGCAGCGGTGATAATTCTTCCGTTTTTGATAAGGATTGACATATTGAATAGAGTTTATTTTATAATGAATAGTTTTATAAGCAGTATTCATCAGCAATTGAAATAGCCTGCGAAATAATTTCCAGCCCTTCGTCAATCTGCTCTTTTGTGATGCAAAGCGGAGGCGCCGTGAAGATCCAGTTCCAGCGAACAAATGTAAACATGCCGAGTTCACGGATTTTTGCTGCAACCTTGTTCATTACTTCCATGTCGCCCGGTTTTGCATTCCAGGGAGCCATCGGTTCTTTTGTTGACCTGTTCTTCACCAGTTCGATGCATCCAAGCAATCCGGTATTCCTGAAATCGCCAATGGAGATGTGTCTCTTTTTCATCCCTTCCATCCTTGATTCGATGTACAACCCCATTGCGGCAGCATTCTCAACCAGATTTTCTTTTTCATAAACATCAATCACTGCCAGCGCCGCTGCACAAGCTACGGGGTGCGCCGAGTATGTCAAACCGAGTGGCAATGGTTTATCGTCGAAATATTTTGCGACTTTGTCGGAGACAATAACCCCGCCCATTGGAATGTAACCAGAAGTCAGCCCTTTTGCCAGGCACATAATATCGGGTTCTATTCCATGATGTTCAATGGCAAACATTTTTCCGGTTCTTCCGAACCCGCTCATAACTTCATCAACGATGATTAAAATGCCATATTTATCGGCAATCGCTTTTATTTTCTTCCAGTATCCCGGCGGGTATTTTATACATCCCGAAGAGCCGGATTCCCCTTCAAATAAAATGGCGGCAATGTTTTCGGGGTTTTCAAATTTGATGACCCGTTCAACGTGGGCGGCGCAATTATCGGCACACTCCTCCCATGTTTTGCTCTTCCAGGGGCAACGATAGAAATAGGGATTTTCGACATGGATAAAATTGGGCGCCGCCTGACTGTCAACGCCATGTTTTCGCGGATCGCCACCGGCAGAAAAAGCGCCATAAGTTGCTCCGTGAAAAGACTGGTATTGTGTGATAATTTTATGCCTGCCGGTATAAACGCGGGCAATTTTCACCGCGTTTTCAACGGCTTCGGCGCCTCCGAGCGTGAAGAAGGTTTTGGTAAGATTGCCGGGGGTAATTTCGGCCAGTTTTTTTCCAAGTTCGCCTCTCGCTTTGGTAATCATGCCGGGATAAACGTAGCTCACTTCGTTCATTTGGTTCACCACCGCGTCTCTTACCCTGGTATCGCCATGTCCGATATTGACATTCATCAACTGCGACGAAAAGTCAATGTACCGTTTTCCGTCATAATCATAAAGGTAAACGCCTTTGGCGTGATGAATATTGATGGGGTTCAGTCCCGCCTGTTTCGACCATGAAAACAAGGTGTGTTCCAGATTGTTTTTCAGGATGATCTCTTTTTCTTTTGTTGAAATTGTTTCTTGCATAATCGGGTTTTGTAGGTTATTGTATTTTTCTATCGTTGTCTCCACTTATTTTCCAAACCAAAAAAATCTTCAAGATGATATACTGAATCAGAATACGAAAACAATATCGTCCTATCATCAACTATGGTGCATTTTTTCCGCTTATCAACACTTAATTTTTTTATCTCTGGAAAATATTTAAGCGGCGTAATAATAATCCTTCCATCCTCTAATTTGATAGTGATTTTCCCAGGCATATCAAAGAGTACTTTTTTAATACAGATGGTTTGGTTTTTTAGAACAGTTGTCATAATTATTTGAATTTTATTGTTGTAACTTTTTTCCCTTCCTTAACATTGTTAAAAGAATCTATAAGAATCTGTTGATTATCCCTGATTATTTTTATTGCCTGATTCAAATCCGATTCTGAAAGGCTTCCTTTGTCTGCAACTTCGAGCGTTGTCAGCCATATTTTTGCGGAACGCTGTCTTTTACCTTTTTCTTTTGCAATGTGCAAATGAGGTGGTTCATTTAACGCATCATAAGCAAAGATGAAAAATGTCAGGAATTTATATATTGCTATTTTGGGCATTCTAAGTAATTTCAAAACCGTTAAACATGATATTCAGGACTTTAGCCACATTGATTTAATTTTCGACAGCTTTTTAGACCAAACTCATAAGTGACCTATATATTCTTTTGTTTTTTATTTTTTATGGAATAGATGAGTCTGGCCTAAAAAGCTAAAAATCACCTCACCCTGACCCTCTCTTAAAGGAGAGGGAATTCCCCTTCTCCTGAGGGAGAAGGGGTTAGGGGTTGAGGGGGTTTGTTTGTTTTTCATTTATTACGAATCGTAAAGTTTTTATACTGAACTCATAGATTGAATTAAACGAAATAGTTGTTGTGTATCCACGGCATCTGTTAAAAACAGTTTGCCATCTGGCGCTTCCATTTTCAAAGCGTTACAATTTGTAACGCTTTCATTCCCCTCGGCAAGAAGCCGTTTTTTTAAAACACACCAATAAACTTGTGGATTATTGCTGTCAATTAAAGCTGAAATGATATCAACAATTGCAAAATACCATTTCTCCTTCCCGGCATCCCAAAAAGAGCGAATTTTTTTACTCCCGAAAAGTTTGATGTTTTTCATTGTTTCTAAATATTTCTCTTTGAAAAAATTTCATCTAAATGATATTGTAAAAACTTTACACTTGGTAAATATCTTTGGGGAAGAATAATCTTTTCGTTTTCTAAATGCAAAAAATATTTTGAATAATATTCGTATTTGCTTTTCTTCTTTAAATCTGCCGAAATTAAAACTTCAAATTTTTCGTTGATTGCTATTAAACCTTTATCAAAGGCTTTGTCATACAATGCAGATAAGCAAATACCATTCTCGGGATTCAATCTTTCTTCTACGTTTTTTGACCAAGGAATAATATGACTTGCAAATAATAGTTCCGGAATATCAATTCCTGATATTGCACACTTTCCAGAATAATTTGCAACGACAATTTGTCTGAATACATTTTGATTAACCCTTGTTTTGACTTCTCTCAATTTTGTTTCGCCTCTCAAATCACTAATATCAAAGAGCAAATCGCTATATTTTGTTTCTATTGTCTTATTTTCTTTTTCAGCTAAAATTCTTTCACTTTCAAAAATAAGTGACTCTTTATTTTGAAAAAATTCATCCCAAATTGGTTGAACTTGTTTCACACCACCTTTCATCCCAACTACTCCTCTGTTTTGGTGATACGGATCAACGCTTGCAAAATTTACTAATCGTAATGCAATAGAATTTGCACTTCTTCCAATAATATCTGCTAAATGAATTATTTCTGAATTTCTGCTATGCATTTTTCCAAAAGGAAGTTTCAAATACAAGTTGAAAGCCAGTATCAATTCATCCTTTGACCAAAGATTAGTTGTTCTCATTTCACTGTGCCTTGCATTGAATCTTCTAATAATTCCAGAGTTTCATTTACCATTTTTAACTTATGTCTATACCAACTATTTCTACTGAAAACTATTGGAAAAACTTTCTCGCCATTTTCGTTTTCCCAATTTATTACCATGATTTCATCAACTGCCTTTTGAGTAAATTGAATTGGATGTATAGCATTTTGTGCAATTACTTTCCCTGTTTCATCCGTGCCAACTGTCAATGCTCCAACTTCAACTATGAAAGGGCAATTATCCATTATTCTCAACTCAATTTCATTCTCATAAAATGAAGCTATATTTTTTAGTTTTTCAATGTTTTTGTTTAATTCTTCCATTGTTATTCATGTTGCTTATATACTGGGTTTTAGCTACGTTTTTTCTTTTCCAACAACTTTATCGTGTACGTCCGCCATGAATAAATCCCCTTTTTAGCGAAGGCGGATTTGCAGATCATCCACAAGTTCTTTTCTTCTCATAGTCAAGCCGTAATTCCTCCTGATCCCGGGTCAACTCATCCAGTTCGTCTTGGCTTCAGGGTTCCATTTTGTGGTGGTTTTTTTCAGCTTTGTCCAGAACTGGATGGAACTTTTGCCGGTTAAATCGCCGACTCCGAATTTTGAATCGTTCCAGCCGCCGAATGAAAATGGTTCGCGAGGCACCGGTACGCCAATATTAACGCCAATCATTCCGGCCTCAGCCCGGTCAATTACATACTTTGCCATGCCTCCGCTTTGGGTGAAAATGGCTGCTGCGTTGCCATAAGGATTGGCATTTTCAATTGCAAGCGCCTCGTCAATATCTTTCACGCGGATTATTGAAAGGACAGGCCCGAAAATCTCATCCGTGGCAACGCTCATCGTTGGCGTTACATGATCAATAACCGTTGGACCCACATAAAAGCCATTTTCCTTTCCCGGTACGATTGTGTTCCTTCCGTCAACAAGAATGGTTGCCCCTTGTTTTTCGGCTTCTGTGATATAATTTTCAATACGTTCCTTTGCTGCAGCGGAGATGACCGAACCCAGATTTTGACCGGGAATTATTTTCCGGGCTTCGGCACAAATCTGCTCGATGATATTATCGGTATCGCCAACTGCAACCATTACCGAGGCTGCCATGCAACGTTGTCCGGCGCAACCCGACATAGATACCGCGAGGTTGCCGGCAGTCATCGAAGTATGCGCATCGGGTAGTACTATCACATGATTTTTTGCCCCGCCCAGCGCCAGAACCCGCTTAAAATTTGAAGACGCACTTGCATAGGCAATTTTCGCCACTTTCGTTGAGCCAACGAATGAAACGGCTTCAATTCCCGGATGATCGCAGATGGCTTCCACAATTTCACGGTCACCGTTGATGATATTCAATACTCCGTCGGGCAAACCGGCCTCTTTCAATAATTCAGCTATTCTTAACGCGCTCAAAGGAACCGATTCCGATGGTTTTAAAATCATGGTGTTTCCAAGCACAATCGCGTTGGGGATGGTCCAATTTGGCACCATGCTCGGAAAGTTAAACGGAACAATGCAGGCTACCACGCCAACCGGGCTATAATCGGAGCGGCATTCCACCCCTTTGCTTACCTCAAGAATTTCGCCGCCTGTCCAATTTGGGAGCGAACAGGCGAATTCGGTCAGTTCAATGCTTTTTTCAACTTCCGCCCTTGCCTCGTCCAGCGTCTTTCCATTTTCTTCCTGAATCAGTTGTGAGAGTTCAACGGTATGTTTTTCAAGCAGTATCTTATATCTGTAAAATACCTGGACACGCTCTTTAATAGGCGTTTTCGACCATTTTAAAAAAGCAGCGCGAGCCGCCTTAACGGCATGGTTTAAATCTTCTTTTGAAGAGAGAGGAACCTTCGACAATAAACTTCCATCGAGGGGAGAAATTACGTTTAGATATTTTCTGGTTGTGCCGGGAATAAATTTCCCTCCAAAATAATTTTGAACTTCTGGGTATTTCATTTTTGTGTCAGGCATAGTTATTTATTTTATGTTGCATTATGGCAAATTTATAAATATTCCACTTGAAACGTCCTATCTCTTTTTGTTTAATTTTGGCATCCTGAATTGTTCGGTGAAATTCCTGAAAGAAAATAAAAAATGATTTGCTCACCCCGAAAAGTCAAAAAAATCAATAAACTGCTTTTCGTCTTATCATCCTTCATTTCACCTCACCCCCAACCCCACACCAAAAAGGGAGGGGAGTGGAGCGCTAATCGGCATAATACCATGATTAACAGAGCTATGTCATATTAGCACAAACTCCCACTTCCCTTTTTGGTGAAGGGGGTCGGGGGGATGCTGTCTAATTGCAGGAGCAAAAGAGTGATGATTGTAGCAATGTGGCACAAAAATGACTTTTCGGAGTGGACTCAACAACCTTGAACCTTAAACCTTCACTTTACCAGAACACTATCCAATGTACATCTCAAATCGCAGCATAAGATTATTGGCGCTCGGGTTTCTGGTATTTTCTTATTTCGAAATATTTACCAGCCTCTATTACATGTCGGGGCTTGGTATGGCGCTGTTTGCAGGCGTTGGATCAAAGTTCATTCAGGATCTTGGAAAACGTATCGAAATCCGCGATATGATCGCTTTCATGTCGGTTTTGCAATGGATTATCGGTCCCGTTATGGCATATAATATTTTACCTTACGACGAATTGTATTACATGGCAGCGCCGGAAACGGTTTACATGGACTTTGTTGTGCCGGTTTGCTATTTTATGGTTCTTGGGCTTTATCTTCCGATAAAAGATGAAAGAATTATCAATGAGGAGGATATTGACAGAATGAAGGTTTACCTTGCCGGGCATCCATATCTTGGATATATCCTTGCCGGAATCGGTCTTTTTGCAGGATTTGCCGGAAAAAGTTTGCCGTCGAGCCTCACTTTCCTGGTTTTCCTAATCACCAACCTTCAGTACGTCGGGATGTATATGATCCTTTTCAACGACTCGAAATTCAAATGGCTCATTTTTGCAGGCATCATGGGACTTGCAACTTCAGCAGCCGTACTTGAGGGGATGTTTGGCGAATTGGTTCAGTGGTTTATGTTGTCATTCCTGATAATTGCTATCGTGGTTAAAATTCCGATGTGGGGTAAGACAGTCATCATCACCTTGGGTATCTTTCTCATCATGCTAGTTCAGTCAACCAAAGAGGAGTACAGAATGGCTACCTGGTACGCAAACAGCGCCAAATCAAACTCCGAAATTTATAATGAAATTATCATTTCGAGGCTTTCAAATCCGTCCGCGCTTTTTGAATCTGCTCCTCTGGAAAATGCAGCAGTGAGGTTGAACCAGGGATGGATTATTGCCCGAATCATGAACTTTATGCCCGAAAAACAACCTTTTGTAAAAGGTGAAACCATTCAGACAGCTCTTTATGCTTCCCTCCTTCCTCGTTTCCTCGCTCCGGGAAAAGCAAGAGCGGGCGGAAGGGCAAATTTTGAAAGATTCACCGGAACGCCATTACCTCAAACTACCAGCATGGATATCTCGCTTGTTGGCGAGGGTTATGCCAACTTTGGTTTTTTCGGCGGAATAGCTTTCATCTTCTTCGTTTCATTATTATACAATTGGGTGATTGTCAAGGTAATTGCATTGTCGAAAAACAATCCCACCTTGATTATCTGGATACCTTTTTTATTTTTTCAGGTGATGAAGGCTGAAACCGATTTTGCCACCGTTTTCAACTACCTTACCAAAGCTGCGCTGGTGACCTTTCTGGTCTTTTATATCACCAGAACAGTTATGAATCTGATGCAAAATAACCGAAGAATTATTCTGCTCAAATGAAAATCTCTGTAATCACCATAAGTTACAACAGCGAAAACTTCATTTCCAGTGCGATTCAGTCGGTACTGTCGCAAACCCACTCCGACCTTGAATATATTATTGTGGATGGAAATTCACAGGATCATACTATGGATATTGTCAAATCGTTTGGCGCGGGAATCAGCAAATGGGTGAGCGAACCCGACAAAGGATTATATGATGCGTTGAATAAAGGAATCAGCATGGCAACCGGCGAAGTGGTTGGTTTTTTACATTCCGACGATTTCTTTGCCAATGATAGCGTGATTGAAAAGGTTTCCGAATTGTTTGAAAACAGCCATACCGACTCGGTTTATGGAGATGTTCAATATGTTGATCAAACCGATACCTGCAAAACTCTCACTGACCGTAAATCGGGACATTTCAGCCTTCTGAAATTAAAATTGGGATGGTTACCTCCGCATCCCACTTTTTATGTGAAACGGGATTTATATAGTAAATACGGAAACTTCGACACAACTTTTAACATTTCCGCCGATTATGATTCAATGTTGAGGTTTCTCGGTAAATATAAAATCAGTAATGTTTACAGTCACGAGGTGATGGTTAAGATGCGCGTTGGGGGAGTTAGCAACCGGACAATGAAAAATATTTCGAAGAAATGGCAGGAGGATTACCGCGCCATGAAAAATAACGACATCGGCAACCTAATCACACTCTTTTTAAAAACCATGCGACCAATAGCCCATTTTTACAAATCGCCCCGATATTTATTTGGATGAAGAAGCCGGAGAAAAATATCCACGCGCTTATCGCGGTTCCTGCATACAACGAGGAACAGAATATTCCTAAACTGTTAACCTTGCTTGAACCGTGGAAAAAGGATGTTATCGTAATTGACGACGGTAGCGACGACCTAACGGTTAGCCTGGCGAGAGATCGGAACTTTTTCTGTTTTACGAGGGAATCAAATCTGGGACTTTCTGCTTTTTATTCCACAGCAAAGGATCATGCAATTAAACATAATTACACTCACATCGTTGCTATTGACGGCGACGGACAGCATGATCCGCAATATATTCCTGAATTTATTAGCGCTTTGCAGCATTACGACCTTGTTTCGGGCAACCGGTTTCATGATATTTCAAATATACCTGCAAGCAAAATTGCCTCTAACATGTTTGCCATCCTGCTATTTAAGAAATTCCTGAATATCGCCCTGCCCGATGTTGCCTGCGGTTTCAGAGCAATGAAACTTGCGGTAATAGCTGATGATACCAAAACTTCGCAATTCGGGATCATTTACGAAATGCTCGCTCAACATGCACTGTCGGGCAAACAAACCGGATTTGTGAGGATTCCCGCTACCTACCATTCAAATGATCCGCTGAATACGAAGATTTCCGAAATTTCAGGATTATTGGCAACTATATCTAAGTATTGTAAAGCGCCGGAGTTGAATTCGATCAATGAATCCATTAAAAGCAAAACCGATTTCAGGATTAGCATGTTTGGCTACGGGTTTGAAGCCTTCTATCAATTTCCCGACGCCTATCTTTTTAGCCTGCTTTATTCACAAAAGGTGAAATAATAAAGATTTCTCCGTGAAAATCAGTCACTTCTTCATAGAACTCCGTGAATTGAATTTCTCAACAGATAGTTCCACAGAGGTAAAGAGAAATTTTCCGTTGTTCCCTTGTGATCTTGAACGTTTAACCTTGAGCTCAATCCGAAAAGTGGGGATAAAAATCAAAATTTGGCTAAAGCCCGGTATATCATCAACTTGAATTGCCACGACCTTAAGGTCGTGGCTTCCGATTATCTCCTAATCTCAAATTTATATGAACCAACGCCATCAGAGTCAGACAGGTTAAGAATATACATTCCATCAGGAAAATCCGACAGATCAATCATTCTTGTCCATCGGGCAGGTATTTTGGAAAATGACTCGTTAAATATCCTGTCGCCGGCGATATTAGTAACAGAAATAGAAATGTCTCTGTTTTTTCCATTGTTAATCTGAACGAGAAGCCTGCCATCATTAGGATTCGGAAAAAGCATTGCCGAGGGTTGAACATACTCCTCTAAACCGGTGCAATCCCTGAATGTAATATTCACCGAATCTCTGTTCTGGCATTGATTACGATCGGTAACTGTCAGCATTACTAAATGACTCCCCATCCCACCGGCATTCAGAGTATCATAAACTGCCTCCGGAGAATTGTAATTACCCGGCGCCCAAAGCAGGGAAAGATACCCGGATGTATCGGCTTTCAGCAAGATTGCCTGTCCGGCGCAGGCGGTATCGCCGGGAAACGCAGTTATTTGTGCCAGCGGCAAATGATTTATCCGCACATATTTATGTTTTGCAACGCTGCCATACTGTGCGAAACCGGTCATCAAAAGAGTGACAGCGCTTGAATTTATATCGGCTATCCCTGGCAAATATGTTGTGACAAGGGCGGAATCGTTGCCAAACTCTCCATCGCCGGCGGTTGCCCATTTAATTGAATCGCACTGCTGAGCTGTCGCGTGAAGCTGCACAGTATTTCCTGCGCAGATTGTGTCGTTGGCTCCGGGGTCAATCACCGGTAAAACAGGCGCGGGAAGAGCAATGAAATCAACCCACGCAGCATCTTCGCCTGTTGCGTAAGAGAGATCTTTGAGGTAAATCCATTTGAAGATATGCGTTCCGGCGTTCACTGGAAATGAAACCCTTGTCCAGGGCGTTTCTCCCGACCACTGTCCCTGCCATACGGCGTCAATCGAAAACATCAGATAATCATAATCCTGTTCACTCGAAGTGCGTACATAAAAAGAGATGGTGTCGCTGTTCGCCGATGTGTAAGAGATGAACAACTGGCTGCTTTGATAATCGGCTATCGTTCCCGAACGCGCGCAGTAAATTCCCTCCCAGGGATTCTGTTGAGTTAGCGTCCAGGGCTTAGCGCCGCCCGGTTGCCAGGGAAATCTGGTAAATGTGTTGGTTTCCCAATCCTCTGCCAGCATGCCGATAATCTGCCTGAAGGATCGGGTTTCGCGGTATAATCCCGACTGCGCCCTGTAAACCAAATCCACCCCGGCGCCCACCGGAGCTTCGGAACTAACGGCAACTGTAAAAACAGCGTCTTTTGTTTGCCTCGGAAGAATGTCGCCAAGATCAACGCTATCGGAAATCAATATAAGATAAGGGGAAACAGTTGCCAGAAGCCCTGTTGCCTGATTACAGGGAAAATCGCCGTAGTTGGCGTTTAGCGCCGTTACTTTCACTGTTTCGCCCGGATCCATGCGACCGTTGCGATTACCTCCAAGTGTGTCAATTATGGTCATGCCTGCTATATGCAGACCGGGCGCATGAGATTCGATAGCAAAATGGCTGTGCCAAACAGAATCGCTACCGGTAACCTTTACATTGAAACGAACCATCAGGTTATCGGGAATAGTATCAGAAACCCGGAAGGTGAAACCATCAGGCACAACTTTTATTTGCGAAGGTTCCAGAATACCGTAGGAAGCGACGCTGTCGGTAATAAGGATATACGGTGAAGCGCTTGAAATTATTGCAGTAATTCCCATCGCAGGCTGATCGCCAATATTTTTAAGTCCCAATGAAAGCCAGAGCGAATCGCCGTTGTTCATTGTAACGTTACCGGTTCCACTCACCGTTGCCAGCGAATCGGAATAGTACATCACCCAGGGCTGGTTGGGATTTGGTCCGAGATCGAAAGGCGAGGTGTATGACATAGCGCGTCCGGCGTCGTGGTTGTCTGTCCACACAGGGTAAACTTTCATGTTGTTTGACTGGATTCCTAAGTAATCGCCAAAGTAGCTGAATGCGAGACCGGCAATAGGCTCCGGGGTAAAGCTGTTATCGCTAACCTGCATATCGCTCCAGGTCATGCCGCCATCGTAAGAATATGAGACAAATGTGGCAGCTTCGGAGCTGGTAAGGTTGCGGTCGTCGTAGTAAATCACGCACAGCCCGCCGGTTACGGGGTCGCATGTAATCCATGGAAAATAGTGTTGTTTTCCCAAACCCGGCGGATCCTGGTTAACCCTGATTGGAGACGACCATGTAGCCCCGTTATCGGTAGAACGGATAAGATAAATATCAATATCATTCCCGGTATTGATCCCCGGAAATCCCACATTCGGCCATACAATATAAATGGTTCCCCTGTTCGGTCCCGTACTATTGTCAACAGCCATTGATGGAAATGAATGAACCCGCATATTCTTGCCGGTGAGCGAAGCGCGGATTCCTTTGATGTTGCTGATAATCCGGGTAGCCGGTGTGAAAATTACGCCGCCGTCAATAGATTTCGTAAATCCGATGGCAGTTTCATCAGAAGGCCAGGTATCGTAAATACTCCATGCAACATATACCTCTCCATCAGGAGCTGTGGAAATGTTCACGCCATGGTTTAATTTACCGGCTAATGCCGCAGCGCTTATCTTGTTCGGCGACGACCACGTCAACCCCTGGTTTGAAGAACGTACAATCTGTATTTGATTGGTATCCGGCGATCCGGGAATGAAGTTTGTCCAGGCGTCATAAAGATTGCCTTTAAAAGGACTTGTTTTTGAATTGTCAATCCAGAGATGGTTTTTATCGAGAAGTCCGTAACCGGCAGTTGGACCCTGACCGACTTTAACGCGCGTCCAGGTTTTTCCCTGGTTTTTGCTGTATGAAACAGCCTGCCCATAATCGGCGGTGATTCTTCCAACATACCACCAGCCATTCAATCCGATGGCGGTTGATGGATCTCCGCTGTTGGTTCCATTAACTCCATCGGTGGAACCTTGCCAATCCAGTCCTGAATCCAGTGAAAACAAGGCGTCGGCGCCGTAAGGAGTTTCGGCATAACCCAAAATCCAACTGCTTGAGTTGTTTGAATTAAGGATAAAATTTTCATCTTCGGGATCAATGAAAACCGAATTTTCACTCTGGGTAACATCGGTTTCACCGGTCACTGGAATATCCGGGGAATTCTGCGGCATGATAGCGCTAAACCGCGATGGCGTAAAAGCAAACTGGGTATCCGGCAAAATATAGCCCAACTTTACCATCCGGTTCCAATAGCCGATATTGTCAACCATAAGGTTGATTTTGCCTTTTCCCGACGGGGTTATCCTATACATAGTATGGATTGGCTGCGAATATGCGCCGGAGACAAATAATGCAAATAAAATCACAGCAGGAATGAAGCTATTTTTCATGATTCTGAAATTTCAATTTTGAGTCCACTCCGATTCTCAAAAAGAAAAAGCATACCCAAACAGGATATGCTTTTTCTTTGCAAAATGGATCGATTATTCTTGTGTTGACTCCGATAGAGCAACAGTGGTTTCACCGGCAGGAGGTAGTTCATTGGTTGGTTTCACCTTTGGTTCTTTCCTGGGTAATGGCTTACTCATCGTTGTAAGTACTACCATTCCCTTTGGTCGCCGGAATTTCTTAGGAGCTTTTTTCTTTTCTGCTTTTTTCTCTTCTGCCTTTTTCTTTCCTGCCTTTTTCTCTTCTTTCTTTTTCGCTGGTAAGGGCAGGGATTCAATAACAGGTTCAACCTCCGGAACACTTTCTGAATCAAAGAAGTTGTCATTGGTTACAGGTACAACAACCTTAGGTTTTCTGCCTCGTTTCTTATGTCCATTAAATTTCTTTTCTTCTTTTTCCTTTGGTTTGCGACCTCTTTTTTTGATAATAGGGCGCTCTTCTTCCACAACCTCTTCAATGGATTCAATTTCTTGTATTTCCAGTTTTTTCAGAATCTCTTTTATTTGCTCAACACGGTTTAAAGCTTCAGCAAGTTGATCTGAATACAGTTTGACCATAAATTTGAGTTCGTGTTCGGAAAACTTTATTGTTCTCATTCTTTTTGATTTTGGTTTCAGTTGGCTAATGTATGTAATAATAAAATGAAAACAAAAAATTTATTTTTCAACATTTCAGCCTGAATAATTCATGGAAATATTCTATATATTCACAGCCAGCAACGTTTTAAGTCGTTCAATTTTTTTTTATTTTAGTATGTTCACCCAATTCAAATCTGGAAAATCAAGGCAGATATAAAAAAATCAAACCGTCAATTATTTTGTTAGCTTTGCATAAACTATGATTGGAAAAGGCTCCTTTGAATTTCCCGCCAGTTGCCGGATCCACACATTCAATGAAATCCTCGCAATGAAAGTTATCTCACGCTTTGCCCTGCCGATCTGTCTTTTCTTTATGATGGCTTCATGCCACCATGATGCAGATCTTTCCGTTGAACCGCCAAAACCACCGCCACCGGGACCGGAGTTCAAATGTTCCCACGATACAATCTATTTCTATAACTCTGTGTTACCGGTAATCCTTTCGGGATGCGCCAAAACGGGTTGTCATGATCAGGCGTCCCGCAAAGGAGACCATGTTCTTGATAACTATAATGACATCTCTCGGCTTGTTCGCCCTTTTGATCCGCAATCGAGCAAGTTGTACGTTCTCCTTTTCAGTAATTCCGAAGGCAGGATGCCGCCAAAAGATCCTTTTTCATTAGATAAAAAGAGCATCATATATTGGTGGATAAAGCAGGGAGGATACAACAACCGGTGTGATTCAACAGGATGTGATTCGGTTAATGTTACCTATACTCTTACCATCAATCCCATCCTTCAGGGGTGGTGCGTTGGTTGTCATGGCGGTTCAAACCCTGCCAATGGATTAAGCCTCGAAACATACAATGAGGCAGTGTCATGCGCTAATAGCGGACGACTTATGGGAGCAATCCGTCAGGAAGCCTCGTTCTATGCAATGCCAAAAGGAGGCGAAAAACTCTCCCCATGCGAAATCGCTCTATTTCAAAAATGGATCAATACAGGCACGCCATAGCGCTGAAGAATTTGAACAAGAATCCAATAAAAAAATCATAGCAAAAAAAATCATAAAGAGGAAGATATAAAAAATGAAAAAAATTCTTACCGCCCTGTCTTCATTCCTGATCCTGCTGATAATATTTCCAGGATGTTACAATGACAACGAGTACGATCTCTATCCTTTTGCTTCCTGCGATAGTTCCAATGTAACCTATTCTCAAACTATCTCGCTGATTATGACCGCCAATTGTAATGTTTGCCATTCAACTTTAGCCCCAAACGGCAATGTTGTCACAGATAATTATAGCAGGCTGAGTTCACTTGCAAAAAGCGGCAATGACAGTCTTTGGGCTGCTGTTAATCATATATCGCCTTTAAAGCCGATGCCCAAAAACGCCGCTCAATTATCTTCGTGCGATCTTGGAAAAATTAAACACTGGATCAATGCCGGAGCTCCCAACAATTAAAAGAACTATTATGCGCGCCATACTTCCACTTTTGTTATCTCTTTTTTGTTTCGGTTCTCTCTTTGCCCAGGACGACCTGATGAACCTCATAAACCAGGATGAAAAGCCCCGGATAGACTATATTTCCGCTACTTTTAAAACCACCAAAGTAGTAATAGGTCAGTCATCGGAAAATCCCGCGCAGGGCGACCTGCTTTTTCTGATTACCCATCATTTCGGCGCCATCAATTCCGGCTATGAGGAGCTTTTCGGTCTGAAACAGGCAACCATCCGGCTGGGAATTGAGTATGGAGTTACAAAATGGCTGGGACTTGGAGTTGGCTTAAATACACTCCGGAATACATGGGACGGTTTCCTGAAAGTTAAAGCGCTTAGGCAAAGTACAGGAGCAAGGAGAATGCCGCTTACTCTAACTCTTTTTGCCGGAACTGCCATCTATACCACGAAATGGACCGATCCCGTGCGAAAGAATTACTTCTCCTCACGCATGTCGTTTGCCTTTCAGGCAATTGTGGCAAGGAAATTTGGAGAACGGTTTTCGTTCCAGTTGGCTCCAACGTTTATTCACATCAACCTTGTTCCCACCGCTTATGACCATAATAATATTTTCTCGCTTGGCGGCGGCGGTCGTTTCAAAATCAGCCCGCGTGTTTCGGTAAATGCTGAATATTATTACCTTTTTCCTCATCAGATTGCCTCGAGACCTGCATATAGCTCTTTCTCTACAGGTGTTGATATTGAAACCGGTGGACATGTTTTCCAGATTTTTCTAACCAATTCCATGGGAGAAAACATGCAGAGCATCATCTCCGAAACTACCGGAAACTGGTTTGATGGAAATATCTTCCTCGGATTCAACATCTCCAGAGTATTTACTGTGATAAAACCCAAACAGTTCCGGTAAAAATTTCGATTAATGTCCAAAAAATATTAGTCACGGCAAGGATGCTAAATTTGTGATTATCCGGTTGTTTTCCCGCGTTGCGTTATTCAAGACATCATCCTGTTTTTTTCATCCGCGGATGGTTAATTGTAATGAGCAACCCGGAATCGTTTCTAACATTTCGTTTAAGGAAATTAAAACTGTTTCGCAATTCGTTTTCTATAAACATTCTGTTCCTTTTCCAAGGCTGAGTCCACTCCGAAAAGCGGTTAGAAAAATCAAAATTTGGCTAAGAACCCGGTATATCAGCAACTTGAATTGCCACAAAGATGCATATCTTTTAAAATCAAAAAAATTGAACGCGTTACCTATTTCCTCCTGACAACAAAAAAGGCTGCCTCATAAGTTTGAGACAGCCTTTTTACCGGATTCTCCGGGTTTTTGAACAATTTTACCGTGTTTTTACAAGTTTTATTGTTTCCGCATGATCATCAGCAACTATTTTAACGAAATAAAGTCCTTCCGGAAGTCCTGGCATGCTAAATTCATGCCTCTTTTCACCGATCATCCCGGCTTTCAAAACCTTCTCGCCCCGCATATTGTAAATTTCAACATTTAAATCGCCGTAAAGATTGTCGCCTTTCTGAACAAGGACAAAATTGCCGGTGGTCGGGTTTGGAAAAAGAGTGAAGGATGAAAATTCTGCGCTTGCGGGACGCTCATCCTGTCCTGTAGCGGCATCTGCAATAGTTGCCGCTTTGCCGCCACAGTAAGTTCCGGTTGATATATAGCCATGCATTTTCCCTCCCGGCTGAACCGTTGTGCCTGGCAGGAAGTTGATGCTCACACCGGCAATGAAGGTGGCGTCGCCGTTGGGGCTGACAATAAAATCGCCACTGCCGCCCGCAACAGTGATATTATTGGTTGCATTGTAGCAAACCGTTGTGATTACATTATCTGCAACGGAAATGTTGGCGCAAACAGCCAATGTATGCCCCACAGCCCAGTTTCCGGTTTGTGTACACTCATTTGCATCAGTCACTGTCACCATGAAATTACCGGGCGCAATGCCGCTGATATTCGCAGCAGTATCGCCATTGCTCCATAGATAGTAGAAAGTTGGTTGATAATATTTAAAAAATGGATACTCCATCAAAAAGTTTCGGGATTAATAGTGTGGCAGAAAGCACATCAGTTTGTGTTGCGTGCGTATGAGTTTACGAAAAAATTTCCTAAGGAGGAAACCTATTGTCTTACTTCACAGTTCCGCAGGGCTGCCATTTCAGTGGCGGCAAACATCGCCGAAGGGTTTAAAAAGAAGGGCATAGCAGACAAACTCAGATTCTATAATATTTCACAGGGATCACTTTCTGAATGTCAATATTATTGCATCCTCGCTAAAGACTTAAACTATGGCGACACACAAGAACTGATAAATATATCATTCGAAATCGAAAAACTTCTGGAATCCTACTCCCGCACCATCCAAAACTCCCAATAATTCTACTATCTACTTTCTACTTTCTACTTTCTACTTTCTACTTTCTACTTTCTACTTTCTACT
>JBAXRP010000077.1:0-17340 GCA_037131145.1 Bacteroidota bacterium | reverse complement strand
CGCGGGTTCACAATACAACGGCATGGTATAAAGCGTCAGAAAATCCATCCATTTTATTAGTAGCAAACGACCTTTCCGGTCAAACCGCGCAGGAAAGCATTATCCGCTTCACCAACGAAGCAACCACCGGCTTCGACCCGGCTTTTGATTCGCACTTCCTTGCGGGATATGCTCCGTTGTTTTATTCGGTGGCGGGAAATGAGCGCCTCTCAACCAACGCGCTTCCTGAATCCGGCGGAACCGTTCAGATTCCATTTGAATTTGTTAAAAACGACGGATCCAGTTTTACTATCGAAGCCAAAACGATTTCAAACATCAATGGGGCAGTTATTCTGAACGACTTGAAAACAGGGGCTTCCCAGGATTTGACCTTAGCTCCGGTTTATAATTTCACTTCGGCAGAAGGAGATAATGCCAAACGTTTTCTACTCACATTCAGCCATGTTGGCATTGGTGAAAACGCCATCACGCAGCCAATATCGGTTTACACTGCCGGCAACTCAATTTATATCAGCTCCAAAACCGGCGCAGCGCCTGAAGGTGAAGTTTATATTTACAACATGATTGGACAACTTATAATTCAGCAGAAACTCAGCGGACACAACATCACGAAAATAAGCATGAATATGAGTATCGGCTACTATTTGGTGAAGGTGATAGCGGGGGAAAATGTTTATTCGGCAAAGGTGTTTGTAAATTAGAGCGATCTCCCCCTCCATTTTTGGAGAGGGGGTCGGGGGGTGTGGTCTCGCTTTTTGGGGAGGCGGTCAGGTGGGGTACAAAAAATTAATTCACAATTAACAACCAACAAATTATGAAAAAATCATTCAAACTTCTGATGTTTACCGGGTTTCTCATCAGTTTCATTGCAATTTCCCAAATTGGACAGTCTCAATCGCCGCCGCCGCCACCGGGAGAAAAAGGCTCAAGCGAAAACAAAACCCCGCTGCAAGGTCCAATTGATGGCGGGCTAACGGTTTTCCTGGCATTTGCGGCAGGCTATGTAGGTAAAGAATGGGCGAAAAGCAGGAAAAATAAAATAGAAGTGGCGGAGAATTAAAACCTCTTTCCTCTCCTGATGTTTTTTATAATCGCGAAAACGCGAAGGCGATATTTAATATATTTGCGCCTTCGCGTTTTATTGTAAAATTGTGTTTATGAATTTACGCCGCTGGCTTAAACATAGAAAACGAATTCCGAAACCGGTTGAAGGTCCGCTTTCATCGCGCGGGCTTATTGAACTTAGCCTGTTTTCTACCTTCAATTTCGTTTTTGCCGCGCTGCTCATTCAGTTTTTGCTTACTCTTGAAACGGCAATCCTTTTGAAAATTTTTTCCATTAATTTTCAATATCGGCCGTTTACTATCATCTTCGCATGGCAGAGCGGTTTTAAATGGACCGAAAATCAAATTTATCTTGTCTATGGTTCGGGTCCGCTGATTTTGTCGGCAATTGGTTTTTCATTGCTGCTTTCGCTTAAGAAACTCAGAATGGTTAATTGGAAAATCAGGCTATTTGTAACCTGGATAGCTTTTATGCTGGTTAATTCCCTTCCGTGCAGCATTATTGCCGGGGTTTTGTTTTTCGAGGGTTTCGGTATTGCTTTTCATTGGTTTATAGATAGTTATATTTTAAGAGGAATCATTGCCATTATTGTTCTGATAATCATGGTCTTTTTCAGTCGTTTCTGGAAACGGCTGTTTTTAAAAGCCTCCTATACTTCTGCTTTTATTAATAATGGCAACAACCAGCGTATTTTCCTGAACAACGCATATCTCAAGCCGTGGTTTTATGGCTTTTTAATTCTTTTGCTTTTTAACCAACCTTTCAATAATTTATTCTGGCCTGCGTATTTGCTGAGTCTCGGTTATCTCGCGATATCTTTTTTGGATAATGCCATTATGCAATTTAGTCTTCAAATCAGGAAATCGGATAAACGAATATTCTCCAACCGCTCTCAGTTGGTCTATTTCATTATTACGCTCATGCTAATTTGGCTGGCGGGGAACTTCAGGATTAATTTGTGATGGTGGGCTAATATTTGCTGTGAGGTCAGGAAGTCTGAATTAGTTTCCGGCAAGGTCGGGAAATCTGAAACTTATGCGAGGAAATCTGAAATTGGATTAATGTTCGTACCTTGCAGTTATTAATGCGAACAACAATTCCGAACAATGACCGACAGAGTTAAAAGAAATTTACCAGGAATAAAGTCATTCCGCTCCTGGATAGTGAATTATCTTTTGAATCTGTTCAGCCTGCCGCGGGTTGGCGAGGAGGTTGGAAAACTGGCAGGAATGTGCATTAATGAAGCAGGCCGTTTTTCGGCAGGGCTAAAAGGAGAAGCCCTTGAAACCAAAGATACATTCGCAATACTTGCAAAATATATTAAAAAAGAGCATATTACCAGAGCTGAAAAAAAACGATTCAAAATACAGATAATCAATATGCTTAAAGGAACCGGCGTTGTTATTCCGGTTATGCTTATACCACTTCCCTTCATAAGCACACTGCTTCTGGTACTGATGGACCATCTGCTCCTCAGCATGAATATCAGAATTCTTCCCTCTTCATTCTATCCACCTGAACGTAAAGGATTGATGACCCGCGAAGGTGTTGAAAAAGATTTGGAAATAACTTTCAGAAGTTATTAACATTCCGCTGTTATTAACTATTTGTCATTCATCGGCGAAATTGGCGGTAATTGATGTATATTAGTCGCGGAAAACAAATATGATTCATCTGGTTTATGGAAAAAACTCAAGGAACTCTATGAAAAATGATCTGATTCAGAACAGAATGAACCTGTCTAATCACAGGAATCATGTACCGGCGTCAAAATTATTGTCGGGTTCGGTTGTAAATAAATACCCCGTGGTACTCGATGGCGGAAAAACCATTATATTCATTGATGATAAAAATCTCGAATCCGAAACCCGATACCGGTATGAACTCCGGCGAAAATAACTCGCCATGTTTGTAATTCATCAAATTGTATTATGAAGGATTATAAAAAATATTACAGCATCGCCGCACCGCCCTCCGATGTATGGATTGCTCTTACAAATCCGGTTACCATCCAGCTTTGGACAGGCGAACCCGCCATTATGTCAACTGAACCCGGCAGCGAATTTTCTTTGTGGGATGGCAGCATCTGTGGGAAAAATATTTCCTTTGAAGAGAATAAAAAGATTGTTCAGGAATGGTATTTCGGAGAACAGGCGGAAGCGTCAATAGTTACGATCATCCTCCATCCACGTGGAGATGGCGTTTCGGTTGAATTGATCCACACCAATATTCCTGATGACGAATATGCTGATTTTGCCGACGGCTGGGATCACAGCTATTTTGGCGCGTTGAAAGAGTTCTATCGAGAATAGGTTCCTAATCTTCTTCCTGCTTTCCACCCCCATTCGAAACAGGCTGCCAGCGCCATAAGGTTGTATCTGTCACAGATTCTATTTTCTTTTCCATGTCGTCGGGCAGGCGACAGAAAAAATTGATTCCGGTTAAAACTTCCACACTGTCAATAGTCACAGTATAACTCTGTAGTCTTTTATTCGATTTATCATTGGGAATAACGAAACCGATTCCCTTTGGAACATCTCCGTGAAAATCGATAATGACCTTGTAAAACAATTTCGGCACACTTACCTTGTTACTTCCAATCGCAGGCATACCGGCAGCTAAAACGCCGCCGGTTACAATAAATATAATGCTGTCGTCAATCGCCCACTGCCTTACCTGCGCTTCAAGTTCCTTCCAGATTCCGCGGTTAAAGCCTGGTTTTTGCGGCGACATATTTGAAAGATAAAATGATTCCTGCATCGTTACTATTGAATAGCACATATCTGCCGATGGCGCCAGATGCCCCTTGTCGTATCCGGAGTTTTTATAGTCGTTGTTTGAAGCAGAACCTGTTAATACTTCGGGATCGGGGATAAACCTGTTATTGCGTTTCACAGCCGGACGGGTCTCCTCTGCGGTAAGTTTGTATGCAACCCATCTGGCTTGTTTATGCTCTATGTTGTAAGATAATGTATATCCGGTGTGCCTGATAATTTCGTCGCCTTCCGCAGAACAAGGCAATTCAAGGTCTTTGAAATCGGGATTTACTCTTTTATATGAAGGAATTGTTGATTGCACTCCATAGTAAGAACTTCGTTTCAGGTTAGTTCCATCGGGCGTTTTGGTTCCTTCCTGAGCAGAAAGGTTGGAAATGCTCCCTGAAAAAATGATTAGGGATATTAAGATTGACTGGAAAGCAAGAGTTTTATTTATCATTTCCTGAAAAAATTATACTTCGTCATCAAAATCAGCGGTAACGGGAGGAACCGGGGCAATAATATCATTCAATGACGGCGTAGATTGATCTGAAACCTCTTCAAAATCGGCTTCCAAAGGTGTTACCGGAGCAAGTATCCTGATATTAATCTCGGTATCGGGAGCGCCATCGTTATCAATGGCGACTTTCGGAGTTGCTGATGCAAAAATCGTATTTATCTGAAAACCAAGTACCGTTACGAGTACTAACATGATTTTCATTTTATTTATTGTTTTCATTGTTTTCATTTTTAAATTACTTATTCTGTTTTGTAACCATGAGACGGTTCTTCGTTTGGAATGTTACAGTTTCACGATCCGTTAACAATTATTTAACAATTAACAGATTATTAATTAATTGAGCTGCAAAATTATCCAAAAGACAGGAACCGTTTTAAGGTTAATCGTTTAATCACTGGTAACACCCGACGAAAAGGGTTATTTCATCGTTTTCCGACACTTTCAGGTTTGGTTTAGCGGTCAAACCTGTCAGTATATGGAAGATCTGACAGTGTATGAAAGCCTAAAGCCCAAATTCCAATGCGAATAATCAAATTTCCAGTAAAATCCTGTTCCAGCGCGCATCATCCATTTTTGATCCCATACACTCGATTACGTTGCCGGCAAGCAGTGAGCCAAGTTCCCCGCATTTTTGTACAGGCATTCCTGCGGCATGTCCGTAAAGGAAACCTGCGGCGTACAAGTCTCCGGCGCCAGTGGTGTCAATTGGCTGCGCAGGGATAACGCCGATCTCGCAATATTCGGCAGTCGTTTTAATCAACGAACCAAGGCTTCCGGTTTTCACGATGGCAATATCCACGAATTTCGCAATTTCATATACGGCTTGTTCCGGGCGACTCCCAGTAAAAGCCAGCGCCTCTTCTTCATTGGCAAAAAGAATATCAACATATTTCCTGATAATCTCATGCAGGAAATCGCGGTTAGCGTCCACAACGTTATAACTTGCCATATCGAGCGAAACAATCAGTCCGTTTTCCTTTGCAAGTTCCACCGCCCGCCTGATTAGTTCATGATTCTGCACTAAATACCCCTCAATATGAAAATAGTTGTACTTGCTGAATATCGGACTTCCATCTCCCATCCTTTTTTGGGGAGGAGTCGGGGGTGGGGTCAGATGTTCCGCCGAAAGCTCGATTGCCGCGCCGAGATAAGTGGCAAATGTGCGTTCCGAATCCGGTGTAACCAGCGCCACTGCCCTGCCAGTCTCATGTTTGCTGTGAATCATGTGAGGTTCAACTCCTGCCTGGATTAGATCGCGAACAAAAAAACCTCCCAGTTCGTCCTCGCCAATAACTCCGATATAACCTGTAGAAGCTCCCAACTTTGCAAGTCCATGAATGGTGTTGGCAGCGGAACCGCCAGCAGACTGGCTTTTTTTATAACCTTTCAGCGCATTTAATATTGAATTGCTGCGTTCGCGATCAACCAGTTGCATACTTCCCTTGGGTAAAGCGAGCATTTCAAGAATTGTATCGCTTTCAACAGGAATCATAATATCAACGAGGGCATTGCCCATTCCGAGTATCCGTTTCATAAGAGTAGATTTTAAAGTTGGCAAAGGTAATATACATTTTACTCAATTTAATCTACTATTCTTTAACAATCAGCTAAAGCTGACAGAATAGATTTTACCGGTGGATTCATCAATTACAGTTGGCTCTGACCAATTGTTTATGTATAAAAGCTAAAGACAGAGATCTTTGTGAAATATGAGCGCCGTTTACCTGCCAATCAGGTTTGGCTTTTTTGTGTCTGACGATACCAAGCCAATTTTCAACCGCTTTATAGGGAAAATATTTTCCGGTCAAATCAAAACAGAATGTGAGATTGCTCTTTCAAGCGCCTCCAAGTTACCAATCCATGTTTACCTTGCAGGCGTGGCTGCTTAAAATGGCGAACATTGCCTTGTAAACATGGTTGATATCACGAAATGCAAATTGGCTGAACAGGAGCTAATCATTGCCAACAAAGAACTTCTGTTTCAAAATGAAGAGAAAGAAAATCGGCCGCGAAATTTTACACGCTAAAAACGGCGCTGCTGCAGTTGAGATTTGCCGTAATAATTCCGACATTGATTTGATTTTAATGGACATGAGCATGCCAATAATCAACTGATATGACGCCACTCGTCAAATACGGCAATTCAATAAGGATATAATTATAATTGCACAAACAGCCGATGGTAAAACAAGCGTCATAAACAGTGGGGCAATAGCGGCTGGATGCAATAATTATATAGCAAAGCCCATTATGGAAGATGAATTGATGGCTTTGATACAAAAGCATTTCTATGGAACAGTCAACTCTGTTTATTTACAATAACCAGTTCATGAGTTTTGAAAAAAGTTCGTTGGGATTAATTGGTTTTGAAAGGTAATCGTTCATGCCGGCTTCCAGACATTTTTCACGGTCGCCTTTCATCGCATTAGCCGTCATGGCAATAATAATGATATCCTTCATTTGTAATTTTTCCCGGATAAGCATGGTAGCGGTAATGCCATCCATTTTTGGCATTTGCACATCCATTAACACCAACTTGTAATGTATATGCTGCACGGCATGAATAGCTTCTTCTCCATCTGACGCCACATCCACGGCAATGTTTGTTTTTTTTATCAATGATGTGGTGACACGTTGGTTAATTAAATTGTCTTCGGCAAGCAGAATCCTGGTTCCCTCTGGAAATGATTGCAACCGCGACAAATTGGAATATGCCTGTCGCGCATCTTTTTTCTCGATCCTCGCTTCTGTCACGCCCATCAGGCTGATGATGGAATCGAACAACACCGATTGTTTTACCGGTTTGGTGAGGTAGGCAATATTGCCGAGTTGATAAAACATTTTTTTTTCGCCATACGCCCCTACCGAAGTCAGGACAATTGCAGGAATCTTGTTGGTTTTTCGTACTTCCTTCAGGAATTCAAACCCATTCATTTCAGGCATAAGGAAATCGGAAATGATTAGGCTGTATTTTTCTTTTTCGTCTGATTGTATCGCCAGCAAAGCTTCCCTCGCCGTTTCAAATATATCGGACACAAAACCAAAACTTTTAAGGATTTCATGCAGGATTACCCGGTTGGTTTTATTATCGTCAACAGCTACGACTCTTAAACCATGTATATTGTCGGGAATATTTATGATAATGTCTTTGTTTTTATCTGAGCGTTTAAATCGCGGGGTGAAAAAAAAATTACTTCCGATTCCAACTGAACTTTTCACGAATATTTCGCCATTCATAAGTTCTACCAGGTTTTTACAGATTGTCAGTCCCAAACCGGTACCGCCAAATTTACGGGTTGTTGAAGTATCGGCTTGTGAGAAACTTTCGAATATTGCCTGCTGCCTTCCTTCGGGAATCCCAATCCCAGTGTCCTCCACCGAAAAAAGCAGTTCCAATTCCTCCTTCTTTAATGGATTGCCGGACGGAACGGTAACAGAATTATTGGAAACGCTGATGGTTATTTCCCCTTTGTCGGTAAATTTCAGGGCATTGCTGACAAGATTAATGATCACTTGCCTGAGACGCATTGGATCGCCAACGAGGTATTTTGGGACGTCATTTCTGATAAAAACGTTCAGTTCGAGTCCCTTGTCCTCAACTTTTTGGATTACAACATCCGAAACGCCTTCCACAATTTCATGCAGGTTGAAATCAATTTCTTCCAACTCCAACTGCCCGGCTTCAATTTTTGAAAAATCGAGGATGTCGTTTAATAAACTCAATAATACGTCGGCGCTGTCCTTCGCCATTTTCAGGAATTGATATTGTTCGACATTCAATTCCGTGCCGAGAACAAGATCTAACATTCCCAGAATCCCGTTCATCGGCGTTCGGATTTCATGGCTCATATTTGCCAGAAATTCACTTTTGGCTTTATTCGCCTGTTCGGCTTCTAACTTGGCTTTTTCGATGACAGCCGTATTATCCTGCAGCTCACGGTTAAGGGCAACCACGCCCCGGTTGGTCTCTTCCAGCTCATGGTTAATGGACTCAATCTGATTGTTTCGCTCCTGAATCTGTTTCAGGAGAAAAATAAGCTCGTTGTTTTGAGAATTTATGGTATCAACCATGCTCGAATCACCACGTTCGAGGGTTTTTTGAAATGCCAATTGGATTTCATTCAACTTGCCCTGTTCATGCCGTTTGGAGAAGCGGGGAAGCCATTTGGCTGTGGTTATGGTGGTACCCATTCCTGGTTGCGATTGAATAACAAAATCATCCATTAACCGCTGTGAACCCATCAAGCCAACCCCCATTCCGGTTTTCGATTGGTAACTTCCAGATTCTATTGAATCCAGGTCATGTATTCCTGGGCCTTTATCGGCAAAGACAATCACAACGCCATCGGACGCCTCCTTTCGTATTGCAAGAGAGAATTCTACTTTGCCTCCCTGAGCGTGTTCTATAATATTGCGTGTCAATTCGGAAACTGCCGTCCCAATCCTGATGCAGGTGGTTTTATCGAATTGCATTTCGGAGGCAAGCAAGGAAGCCAGGTTGCGCGAACGAACTACATCAGATTCGAACTGCACCTGTATTTCGCCGATCTTATATAATGTAGCGGATGATAAGAACGGTAGCATCATCGTTCGGTCTTGAAAATTGGGTTAATATATTTTCTGCGATTTTCTGGGAGTTTTCAGTCCAGTCAATTTCATCGAATTTCCATCGTGAGGTTATCCCGTCTGAGAACATGCAAATGATGTCGCCCGGATTGAAATCAAAATCAAAAACCCTGGGTGTGCGCATATTATGTCCCATAATACCGCCGAAGGATAAAAAATTTTTCTTGCCTTCAGGCGTAAATAAAAAGCCCTCGATGTTGCCAATACCAGAAAAAGAAATTTTTTTATTTTCGTTGTCAATACGCAACAATCCAATTGTTGAACCACGCGTTCCCTGAAGCGCGTTGTGAACATGCTGCATAAGAACGCCAACCGGTTGTTCCGATTTCAGGATAATTTGTCCGCGAGCCAACTGGGATGCCAGGTTGGCTTCGCTGCCGTGACCGAGACCATCAATCACAGACGCAACAGACAGTCCAGGTCCCAGGTGGGTAACCAGGTAACTGTCGCCATTGAGCAGTTCGCCAGGCTTGCATCGAGAGGCAGCGCCAATTTCAAGATTCCTGTTCGTCCCCATCCAATGTTTGCCGGGTAAATATTTGATGGTTCGGATACAGTTTTTAAATTGCGGAATACCCGAAAAAAAGATGTCCCTGAATTCTATGTCCACTGGTGGATTGATTTCCATTTCATCTGAAAACCGGCGAATCGTACCCATACCGATTCCGAGGGAATCTTTGCCGGTAACCCCATCTTTTAAAACCTTTTGAAAATCGCTGATACCTTTGCCCGAATCACAGCACCATACCTCAATTGCACTATGGTTTTGAGTATCGGAAAACTGACAAATCACCAATTTACCCTTTCCACCTCCATGCTTAATCACATTGGTAACTAACTCTGTAACCATTATAGCCACTTCGCCTGATTTAACTTCATCAAATCCCATTTGCGAAGCAAGACTTACCGCTTTTCGCCGGCAAACCCCCACATCTGACTCATTTTCAATTTGCAGACTGAGAATATTTTGACGGGTTACTTCCATTTCATGATTCGTACAGTGGTCCCTTCTTTCAATACAGACTGGATTTCGAACCGGTCGACCAAACGCTTGGCGCCAGGTAACCCGTACCCCATCCCCTGACCCGATGTAAAGCCATCACTCATTGCCAGTTCCAGATTTTCGATCCCGGGTCCCTGATCAATACAGGTAACGATCAGAGCATTATGGCTTTCAACTTCCCCTCTTTCAATCAATACTTCTCCGCCGCCGGCGTAATTGTACATGTTGCGAAACAACTCGCTGACGGCAGTTGTGATGCGGGTTTGATCAACAATGCCCATTCCCATATCTTTGGCGTACTGCCTGATTATTTGTCTTACAGTAACGATGTCGTACTCGGTATCAATTTTAAATTTACCAAGCAAATCACAATCATTGTTATAGGGAAATTCCAGCATCAAAAAATGTTATTAAAAGGAATCACTTTTCCGGCTTTTCAGCCTTCTTTCGAGCATCTCCATGCCTTTTTCCATATTGAGCGCCGTATCTACTCCTGGCATTTCAAGACCAAGCTCTACCAGGGTAATAGCCACCGCAGGCTGCATACCGACAATGACCACAGAGGTATCCATGATTGCCGCCATGGAAGCCATGCCAGAAAGCATCCGGCCAATAAACGAATCTACCATTTCGAGTACCGAAATGTCAATCAAAACCCCTTTTGCCCTCGTCTTTGCAATCTCTTCCAGGATTTGCGACTGCAACTGAATAGCCAGTTTATCGTGCATATCCACCTGGATAGGTACGATTAAGTAATCGTGGATTTTGATGATCGGAATTTTTTTTTCGTGTAGGTTCATGGCCGTCTAATCTGCATTTTCATTGGACAATGCTATATTACTCAGCGACCTCATTTCGTCGGCGCGTTTACTTTGTTTCATTGCAAAGATCATGGCGTCCTGCAAAGTAGCTTTTGTTCGGATTACAGACAAGTCAATTCCAAGATGTACAATGGTTTGGGCAATGGCGGGACTGATTCCGGAAATGATACATTCGGCTCCAAGTAAACGTGCGGCAGTAACTGTTTTCAGGAGGTGATTTGCTACCTGGGTATCCACTGTTGGCACGCCGGTAATATCAAGAATTGAAATTGTACAACCGGTTTCTACAATTTTCTGCAGCAGGTTTTCCATCATCACCTGTGTACGCTGGCTGTCGAGGGTGCCTATGACCGGAAGAATTAAAATATTGTCCCATACTTTGCTGACAGGACTCGACAATTCGAGTAAATCCTCCTGTTGCTGCAAAATTGTTTTTTGCTGCTCCTGGATCTTGGATAATTTGTTCTCCAGGTCTTTCTGCATCTTTTCGCGTTGACGCAATTCTTCGGTCAGATCGTTGATCAGCAAATCAATCGCTGCCTCGATGCCAGTAAAATCGTCTTCAATATCCGACTGAATGCGCGCATCCATATCGCCGGCAGCCACAGAAGCAAGGATATCTTCAATTCTGTCTATCCGTTCTTTGGCATTCTGAACATTTAAAAGTTCGCTCATATCTTTTTCCTCCTTTTTTCAATCCATTTAAACGCTTCATCGAAATTTTTAAAAAAATCTGCATCGGCTTTTAAGGAGCCAAGTTTCATCAACACCTTCGCTATCATACGCGCTGCTGAGTTTGCTCCGACATAGGCAACATCAGTAATTCCCGCCTGATTCAGCATCTTATTTGACGCTGATCGCGTTTCGCGGCTTTCCATATTGCCGAATTCACTTAGATCAACAATCATTTGGCGATAAGGTTTACCTTCGAGTAACGCAATACATTTTTTTCCATGAGCCAACGTTTCTTCCGTGGTATAATCTCCTTTTATTTTAATTTGGACTATTTGATGTTCATCATCAAACCAGATTTTGTGTTCCATGATTATAATGTTTTAAATATGACAGAAAGTTTGTAAAGATAGGAATTTTCAAGGAAAAGCAAACAGGAAGGAATAGAACTGAATGGGCTGATTTTTTTTGCCTGGAAAGCTTTTTATCGCCAATATTAAAACTTTTCCCATTATTTTTATACTGAAACAAAGTTGCCGTTTTGAATATATGTTTGGTTATAGTGAAAGTTGTTGATCAACTCCTAAAAGCTAAAAAAGGGTTATAACCTTACTTATTTGTATTTAGTGCCAGAGGATTTTTCGATACATAGAACAACAGACACATTGCCATACATGACATTTTTGTTTTATGTAAACATAAATTATTTAATATATTTGTATTTTATTTTACATGCACATAAATGAATCAATTTGAAAAATATTTGCCCGCAATAGTCATAAACAGGCCCTGTTATCTTCAAAAGGCGCTTGCATTTAAAAATTCCGGGCTGATCAAATTATTCCTGGGGCAGCGGCGGGTTGGAAAAAGTTATATGCTTTTCCAGGTTATGAAAGAGGTACAAAAGCTGGATACGAGTGCGAACCTGGTGTATATCAGCAAGGAACATCCGGACTTTCAATGGCTAAATGACGAAAATTCGTATCTGGGTTATATTACCTCACTAAAAAAACAAGGAGATAATTATCTGTTTATTGATGAAGTTCAAGAGGTTGAAGGTTTTGTAAAACTGCTCCGTGGACTGCTGGTCACAAATGAATGGAACATCTGGTGCACCGGAAGCAATGCTGTTTTACTTTCACAGGATGTTGCCGGGCTTTTAAGCGGCAGGGTAATAACTCAGGAGATTCATCCTTTGAATTATCGCGAATTTTTAACTTTTCATCAACTTTCAGATGACAAGACTGCCCTCGAACAATACCTGCGTTATGGCGGGCTGCCTCATCTTATGCGGTTAAGCCTTGAGGATGATGTTGTTTATGAATATCTTAAAGGAATATATGCCACGATCCTTTTCAAAGATGTAGTAGCGCGCCACGGATTAAAAAACATTTATTTCCTTGAACAACTGGTGACTTATTGTGCCGACACAACAGGCTCGTTGCTTTCGGCTAAAAAAATCAGTGATTTTCTGGTTTCCCAAAAAATCAAAATTGCCCCGGTCAGGGTTTTGGAATATTTGCGGTTTCTTACCGAAGCCTTTTTTTTAAAGCGAATCCGCAGATTTGATCTGAAGGGCAAGAGAATTCTTGAAGTTGGGGAAAAATATTATTTTGCCGATCTTGGATTACGGCAATCCATTATTGGATTTCGGGTCAATGACCTTTCGAAAATCCTGGAAAATGCTGTGATGCTACACATGCAATCACAAGGTTTTCAGATATATATCGGCACATTGGGCCAAAAAGAGATCGATTTCGTGTGCGAACGCAACCACGAACGGATTTATTTGCAGGTTGCCCTCAGGATTACGGATAAAACAGTGTTTGCCAGGGAGTTTGGAAATCTGAAAATGATTGATGACAATTATCCGAAATACGTGGTAACCTTTGATGACATTACCGGAAATACCGTTGAAGGCATCATCCACATAAACCTTTCTGAATTTTTAAAGATTGATTTTTAACGGAAAATGAATCTTCAAACCAATAAATTCAATCACCGGGCAGCAAGCATATTCCAGGCGGCAACATCAAAAGACAACAGAACTCAAAACAATCGCGGATCAGATCAATATTTTCCGGAATAGGAAATATTTATTTTGGTTTGTATTTAATTCAGCATTTCAGTTTAATTTTATCATAACCAAATTAAAATGCTTTCCCATGAAAAATCTTTCCAATTTTTTTATTGTGCTGGGATTTTTATTGACATTCCACTCTTTTTTCCTTGTCGCACAGGTTGGCATCAATTCCAACAGCAGCGCGCCGGATAACTCGGCCATGCTTGATGTGAATTCGACCAGTAAGGGTTTTTTGCCTCCGCGAATGACATTTGAGCAGCGCAACGCCATTTCGAACCCGGCCGAGGGACTTATCGTGTGGTGTACGAATTGCAATTCTGATGGTACCGCAGGTCTGTGCGTTTATCAGGCGGGGAAATGGCGAAATATATCTTTGGGCTGCACAACTCCCGTTTCATCGGTTACAGGGATTCATAATCCGGGTGTAACACAAGTCATCTGGAACTGGAATACGGTTCCGATAGCGCTCGGTTATAAATGGAATACAACGAACACTTACGCCTCCGCGACCGACATGGGAAGCGCCACGGCCAAAACTGAAACAGGATTGACCTGCCAGACAAATTATACCCGGTATGTATGGGCCTATAACGATTGCGGGCCCTCTCCCGCATTAACATTAACCCAGGCAACCTTGCAAAATCCAATGGCATCGCCACCCGGCCAGGGCATTCATGCAGCCTCAACCAACCAGGTTATCTGGAACTGGAACACCGTGCCAGGCGCTACAGGCTATAAATGGAGCGCAACCAATAACTACGTTACAGCAATCAACCTGGGGAATGTAACCACCAAAACAGAAACCGGGTTAAACTGCAATACCGGATATACACGATATGTTTGGGCATACGATGCTTGCGGAAATTCCATTGCGACAACTTTAACAAAAACCACAACCATCAATCCTGCTTCGCCTGTAACCGGCACACATGTGCCCGGAACGATCCTTATAACCTGGAACTGGAATACAGTTGGCGATGCCATTGGTTACAAGTGGAATACCGTTAATGTTTATGCTTCGGCAACGGATATGGGCACTGCGGTATCAAAAACCGATACCGGGCTCACCTGCGGCACCGCTTATACAAGGTATGTCTGGGCGTACAATGCCTGCGGGGTTTCAGCTCCGGTTGCATTGACACAGTCAACCACTTTGTGTTGCGGAACAGGGATGACCATCAATCATACAGCAGGGGTTGTGGCTCCGGTGACAAAAACAGTAACCTATGGCATCGTTACCAATGTACCCGGCGAGCCTGCGAAATGCTGGATAACCAGGAACCTTGGCGCCAGCCAGCAGGCCACCGCCAAAAATGATGGCGCCGAGGCTTCTAGTGGTTGGTACTGGCAGTTCAACCTCAAGCAGGGATATAAAAATGATGGCACCCTTACTCCTGGCTGGACCATCACCGCCATTAATGATAACTCCGACTGGCTGACTGCCAACAACCCTTGCAGCATTGAACTTGGCGCAGGCTGGCGCATCCCGACAAACACCGAATGGGCCAACGTGGATGCCAGTGGCGGTTGGACAGACTGGAACGGCCCTTACAACTCCTCCTTAAAACTTCATTGTGCCGGGTCCCTATACAGCAACAATGGTGCAAGGAACCATCCCGGCACACAAGGCTTCTACTGGAGTATGACACAGAGCGATGCAACTGTCGGCTGGTTCCTTTACATTACTAGTTATTCCAGTAGCCCGGGCAACTACGACAAGGCGAACGGCTTTAACCTCCGTTGCTTGAGAGACTGACACAATTTCACATAAAATTCAGGTTATATTTTATCTTACCCCATTAAAACACAATCCAATGAGAAACCATTATAAGTTTTATTTCATCCTGGGGTTTTTTGTATTTGTCCCTTGCTTTTTCGGTCTTGCGCAGGTTGGGATCAATTCCAACAACAGCGCCCCTGATGCTTCGGCCGGACTGGATGTGAATTTTACCAACAAAGGATTCCTGCCGCCGCGCGTTGCCCTTACCGCCCTCAATTCTGCCCTGCCTGTTACGGCCCCTGCTGAAGGGCTGCTGGTATATAATACAGCTTTGGCAGGGACGCCGCCAAACAATGTAACGACAGGATATTACTGCTGGAGCGGGTCAAAATGGATGCCCGTCATTGCTCCCAGGGGAACCAGCGTAGGAGATATGCAATATTGGAATGGCACGCAATGGGTAAGTGTCCCTGCCGGGTTAAACGGGCAGGCGCTCACTTTTACCAATGGGATTCCCGTGTGGACACAGCCCGTCACAAATTGCGGTTTTACGTTTACGGTCAACCATCAGGCTTCAGGTGGTGTGGCGCCGGTGAACAAAATGGTTTCGTATGGCACTGTTACATCTGTTCCCGGCGAACCTTCAAAATGCTGGATCTCCAGAAATCTTGGCGCCGATCACCAGGCAACAGCGTTTAGCGATACCACGGAGGCTTCGGCAGGCTGGTACTGGCAGTTTAACCGTAAACAGGGATACAAATTTGATGGGACAAACCGGACACCCAATACGCCCTGGATCTACCCTATTTATGAAAATTCAGACTGGCTGATTGCCAACGACCCGTGCAATTTAGAGTTGGGCTCCAACTGGCATATCCCGACTTCCACAGAATGGCAGAATGTTAACAATGCGGGCGACTGGGCTAACAATTTCAACGGATCTACTGGCGGTTTAAACGAGTGGTACTACTCCCCATTAAGAATGCATGCAGGCAGGTACCTTATAGACCTCAATGGTAATATGAATATACTTAGCTTGGATATTGGCGTCTATTGGAGCAATGCAAGTGGAGGAATTCCTACGAATATGGCTTATAGTATCAATGTTGCCAGTGGAGCCATGGGCGGCTATGTTGTCTCCTCACGAGCACAGGGGTGCACTCTCCGTTGCATCAGAGACTATTAATCCCGTTGGTTTTCTCAAAGAACCGAAAAACTCATCATACCAACCGATAAAAAAATGCAGGATGAAAAAACTTTTCTCATTTTTTGCAATGCTCTTTTTCTTAAGCGGTGCGATACTCGCCCAGGTGGGCATCAGTGCCGATAACAGCGTACCAAATGCTTCGGCCGGAGTGGACATAAATTTTAATGCCCTGGGATTTCTGCCGCCGCGTGTGGCGCTTACCGCCATCAATTCTGCCCTGCCGGTTACAGATCCTGCCGAAGGGTTGCTTGTTTACAATACTGCGGTGGCAGGTACCCTGCCAAACAATGTAACAAAGGGGTATTACTGCTGGAGCGGGGCTAAATGGATTCCCGTTGTTGCTCCACCGGGTACAAACGTTGGAGAAATGCAATATTGGAATGGCACGCAATGGGTGGGCATTCCCGCCGGATTAAACGGGCAGGTACTCACGTTTGTCAATGGTATTCCGACATGGTCGCATCCCGTATCGGATTGCGGCTTTACTATGACAGTTAACCATCTGGCTTCCGGCGGGGTTGCTCCTGTTGACAAAATGGTGGTGTATGGCACGATCACCAATGTTCCCGGTGAATCCACAAAATGCTGGATAACCAGCAACCTTGGCTCCGATCACCAGGCCACCGCCAAAAACGATGCCTCCGAGGCTTCAGCCGGCTGGTACTGGCAATTTAACCTTAAACAGGGTTACAAACACGACGGTACAACCCGAACACCCAATACCACCTGGATCAGCAGCATCAGTGAATCTTCCGACTGGATATCAACCAATGACCCGTGCCACCTCGAATTGGGCACTTGGCGTATTCCAACCTACACCGAATGGTACAATGTTGACAACACCGGCGGCTGGGGCAACTCAAACGG
>JBAXRP010000076.1:0-17422 GCA_037131145.1 Bacteroidota bacterium | reverse complement strand
GTTGATGGGATGCTGACCAACATCGGCGTGTGTGCCCAAGCTTACGGTGTTCCTGGATTTTTTGAATCCGTCAGCCTCTGTCCCGACCTCGATGGCTTTCCCGACCTTGCAAATCCGATCCAATCCTTTGCCAATGTGCAATATACATCAACCAGGCAGCAATGGGCGCTTGAAACGCTGACCCCTTTCGCGGTCACAGCAGGGCAGGATTTCTATGTAGTTGCCCAGGCTCCGAATTCATCCGGATTCCCTCCCGGCATCGGTTTTGACTATCAGAACAACTCCCTCAGGAGCGCTTTTACCCGGAACGGTGGATTATCATGGACGGAAATGTCCGGGGATTTCCTTATGCGTGCTTACATGACCGTTGGCGGAGATAACAGTTCAACCGAACCGATCGTCCTTGCTTCAGGCGAACCTGTGGAAGGAAGTCAAAATTTACCCCGTATCAACCCCGATGTACATCAGAAAGCCTTTACGGAAATGAAAACCGAGGGCGTTATGGCTCCCGCCGTTATCGCGCCAAACCTTACAGACGCTTCAGCAACCGCAGAATACACGGTTCACCGGGGCACATCCTGGCAAAACCTCCCGGATAACTTTACCGGAATTTCCGGGACCACATTCCAGGATACGACCACCGCGCCAACCACACGTTACTATTACATGGTTTCTTATGAATATCCAAACGGAACGGCCAACTCCAATACGGCATCCGTGACAACATTTGAGACCTGTCCTGTTCCAACCGCGCTATCTGCCAACAGTATTACTACTGTTTCGGCCGATCTGGGCTGGACGCCAAACGGAACCACGGCATGGGAACTCGAGTGGGGTTTAATGGGTTTTGAACAAAGCGCCGGCGCAAAAGATTCAACCGGCGTTACTAATCCGTATCCTTTGTCAGGTCTGACAAGCGGAACCTATTACGACTTTTATGTACGAAGCAAATGCGACACCAGTTCATTCAGTTCGTGGGCAGGGCCATTCACCTTCAACACCTGGTGCGAAAACTCCGATGTGCCATATTCAGAGAATTTCGATTCCTATATGGAGCCTTTTACCGGTTGTGTTACCGTTACCAATGAGAATGCCTGGAATGGCACGATTTGGAGAACCCTTTCATTCGGTTCCCTTTCGGAGCCCAACCATATTGACATCTATAATCAAAATTCGGTCGTTGCCCTCGATGAATGGTTCTTTACGCCGGGGTTGAACCTTCTGGCAGGAACATCGTATGACGTGAATTTCTTGTATAAAAATACCGGGGGCAGTTGGTCAACCGAAAAGCTGGAGGTGAAATGGGGCAATTTCCCCAGCAGAGCCGGAATGACAGGAACCCAGGTATTCAATGATGCAAATATTAAAAATCTCAATTACAAAGAGGGAACAGGTACTTTCACCGTGCCGTCCGACGGTGTTTACTATCTTGGCTGGCATGCCTACAGCGACCTGTTCAACAGCGGGATTGCGGTGGATAACATTACCATCGATGTTACGCCTTCCTGCTATAAACCAAAAGATGTGGCTGTTTCAAATGTTGGCGTTACAACCGTCACTGTTTCGTGGACACCTTCAATATCGGAACCAGCTAATGGATACGAGTATGAAATACGTACATTCGGCCCCGGCGGAAGCGGGGGCGTCGGGTTGGCTGCTTATGGCTCAACAGCCGCCGGCGTGGTAACAGCCAATGCTACCGGACTTGCCGCCTTCACCACTTACCATGTGTATGTGCGATCCAATTGCGATTCGGACGGGTTCAGTATGTGGTCGTCGCTGCCGCCTGCCATTTTTACAACGCTGTGCGATTTCACCACAATCCCTTATGCGGAGAATTTCGACTCGTATGCTCCACCATACACGGGCTGCCTCACGGTATCCAATGAAAATGGCGATGAAAATCACTGGGAAACTATGGATTATTATTCATTGTCGGCGCCAAACTCTATTGTGCTCTGGACTTGGGGCAGTCCCAGTAACGACTGGTTTTTTTCACCGGGTTTATATCTTACCGGAGGAACATCTTATGATGTAAATTTCTGGTACATGGGCGATGGTTATGCTCCGGAAAAGCTCGAGGTGAAATATGGAACCACCCCAACCGTGGCGGGCATGACCAGCAGTCAGATATTCAATGATGATGAAATCCTGAACGGCAGTTATGCCGAAGGGATGGGCACATTCACGGCGCCGGTAACCGCTGTGTATTATGTTGGCTGGCATGGGTACAGCAATATGAATTCCTTCTTCATTTCGGTGGACGACATAACCATTGAAGTCACGCCTTCCTGTTATAAACCGAAAAATGTAGCCGCCTCAGATATTACCACTACCACGGCAACCATTTCCTGGACGGCTTCAATCTCTTCACCCGGGAACGGTTACGAGTACGAAGTACGCACGAGCGGCGAAGGCGGAAGCGGAAGCGAGGGGTTGGTTGTTTCCGGCGTTACGGCAGCGGGCGTGGCGACTGCCGGAATAACCGGGCTTGCCTCCGGAACCAGCTATTTCGTTTATGTACGTTCCAATTGTGGTTTATCAGATGGATATAGTGTATGGTCGTTGCCTTGCGCCTTTCAAACACTTTGCGAAGCTTTTCCGATCCCTTACGCCGAGAATTTCGACGCATTGATGCCGCCATCCACGGGTTGTGTCACCGTGTCCAATGACAATTATGATTCGTATCAGTGGGCTACCGCTGATGATTCTCCCAATTCGCCGCCAAATTCAATGAAGCTGATTACCTATGGCGACTATCCCAGCGACGACTGGTTTTTTACGCCGGGCTTAAACCTTGTGGAAGGAAGGACATACAAGGTGAAATTCTGGTATCAGAGTGCCGGCTATGGCCTTGAAAAGCTCGAGGTGAGATGGGGCGATGCGCCTTCCGCGGCAGGCATGACAGGCGAACAGATATTCAATGATGATGAAATCTGGAACGACACCTATCTCGAGGGAACAGGCTCCTTCACGGCGCCGGCAACCGGCGTTTTTTATGTTGGCTGGCATGGATATACCGACCCATATTCCAGTTTAATGTATGTGGACGATATATCCGTGGAACTTGTTCCGCTTCCGTTTGACCTCACCGTTACCGGTTCAGTCGTTGCCCCCGAGGATAATTGTTACAACGCCACAAATATCATCACGGTGGCCGGAACAAGCGCCTTCACCGTGGCGGCTGGCGGAAGCGCCACCTTTATCGCGGGGCAGACAATTTACTTTATGCCAGGAACAACGGTGCAAAACGGAGGATACATGCATGGCTATATCTCAACGGGAACTTATTGCGGAGGCGCAATACCTCCAATGCCCGCCGTGATGGCCAACCTTGAACCTGTTGAACCTGCTTTGGATCAACCATTCTTCACCATCTACCCGAACCCGACAAATGGCAATTTCACCCTCGTTCAAAAGGGCGGCCGGCATTATGGCAACGTGAAGGTTGAAGTATATGGCATGCGCGGTGAAAAGGTACTCTCTTCCCGGATGATCGGAGAGAAAAAGCATGAGTTTGTCACCTCTGCCCTTCCGGCTGGACTCTACTTTGTGAAGGTGGTTGCCGATGACTATACCGAAACCATCAAGCTGATCAAAATACAGTGAAATAAATCGGAATTATAAGGATCAAATTTGAGCCTACTCCGAAAAGGAAACAATTTGGACTAAAGTCCAGTAACTATCTGGTTATCAATTGCCACTACCTTAAGGTAGTGGCAATTCAAGTTGCTGATATACCGGGCTTTAGCCAAATTTTTATTTTTATAACCACTTTTCGGAGTAGGCTCAAGTTTCAAATTTCAAGTTCTATATGCCAGGGAAAAAGAACAGAGAGGTTTTGGTTATAGAACCTTGTAAGCCTGCTCAGAAAGAATTGATAGCAATAAAAAACCTTCCAGAGCTTTGAAAACTGGAAGGTTTAGGTACAGTGAGGTAAGAGAGGTTACCTGCCTAACTTAAATAAATATCCAACTGCAATTCCAAAATTACGGTTTGAATACTTTGTATAATCAGGATCATTCTTGGCGTCTGAAGAGGCGTCCATAACATCTGAAATGCCGAGACCATATCGTAAATCGAGAAATAGCTCGCCTTTCCCAACTTTTAAACCAGCTCCGGCTCCGAATAATAAACCAAAGTCGAATCTTTGAAGACCACCCTCTTCAAAGTTAATTGTTGTATTATATCCAGCATCCGGATCAGTCGCAAATTTGGCGCTTAAGCCAATTCCAAGGGAAGGTCCGACATTTGCAAAAATCATTACCGGTCCGGCGGGAATAGAAAATTTGATTAATAATGGGATTTCAAAGTAATTTACAGTGTACCAAGCTTTAGCGGTTACACCGCTTGCAGTGGCTTTAACTTTGAGCCCCTTTTGAGCAAACAATAGTTCCATTTGAACCGCAAGGTATTTATTAAACCCAATCTTTCCAACGAAACCACCCTGAAAACCAAGTTTAGAAACCTTCTTTGATGGATCGGAAATATCAATATTCGACCAACTTGATAGGTTAATTCCTGCTTTCAAACCGAGAGAAAATCCTTTATTAGAAACTTCATTCTTTTTAACAATAGATACCGAAGCCTGCTCTTTTGTTATCTTTTCAACTTCTTCAATTTTATAAACGAAAACATTGTTATCCTGTGTCTGGATTTTTATTGATTGATTAGGGACTTGCTCAATGATCATCCCACGGATAATACTCCCATTTTTCAGGTAAACAACATCAGTATTGTTGCCTTGTCCAATTAAAATAACGGGAAAAAACACAAAAGCCAGAATAATTACAAAAGCGTAGAATTTGTTTTTCATAACTTTAATTTTTAGGTGAATGTTTATTTGACTTTAAGAGTAATGGTTATCATGGTTTTATTAGAAGAAGTGGGCAAATATAATAAATCAGACTTGAATTTCCAACATATTCATGATTTTGTGCGAAGGAAACGCATGAATTTCAATTCTCATAAAGTCTACCAGGATTCTCTTCAGCTTTTGCCGGACTTCTTTTAACCATCAAATTGCATCCAACCGCTCAGGCGCGAAAAGCAAAATAATGGGTCAATGCAGGTTTTTTGTTTAATTTTACCATTCGACAATAAATCAACGAAGAATCGCAATCAACTATGAACCATGAAAAAAATTGATTCCGGATTACTTGAAAAAACCAGTCGCCTGGCAAAAGAATCGCCAAGGAAACGAATGAATTTCAATTTTCATAAAAGCCCCGACGATACCCTTCAGCGTTTGCTTAATGCCATTGAACCCGGTAGCTATATTCAGCCTCACAAGCACGAGTCGCCCGACAAGCGGGAAGTATTCTTCGCGCTGATGGGAAGATTGGCGGTTATTGAGTTTGACAATGAAGGAAACATAGCCGACCATATTATCCTTGATCCAAAAACCGGCAATTTTGGCGTTGAAATTGACGCCAGAACATGGCATACCATAATTTCCCTTGAACCAGGATCAGTTGCTTATGAATTTAAAGATGGGCCTTATAACCCGATTGATGATAAAAATTTCGCTCCGTGGGCGCCAAAAGAGGGAGTGGCAGAAGCTGAGAATTATCTTATGGGGCTTTTGCAAAAAATTCATGATTCTCAATAGTTTTTCCCCTGGAATTTACCGCTTGGAATTTGATGCTTTAAATGTTAAAAATTTATAGTTTTATCTCTTTTTGAGATAGAAGAAGTTGGTTTTGCACCAGAACCCTGAATGGATGATGTAATAATAACAGGAAGTTAGTTGAGAAATGAAAACAATCAACCTACTTAAAAACAAACAAGCAGTGGTTTCAATTTCAATACTTCACTACGCGAACAACGCCTGTCTGTCCGGTTTTTGTCGTAGCTTTTAGTATGTAAAACCCTGTGGGTAATTTACCGATTTGAATTTTGAAGGAAGCCAGACCAATATTTTCTTTAATCAGAAGCGATTGATTAAGCGCGTTAATTACTTCTATCCAGTCAATCTCTTTCGGGGACGAAACTGTTAGAAAGTCATCTGCCGGGTTGGGATAAACTCTTACAACTATCGTGGATTGTTCGCCAATGCCAACATCCCATGCAGAAATACTGTTTGAAGTAACCGCCTGAACAGGCTTACCTGTGGATGAATCACCGCTTGCGGCTTTTGGAGTGACTTCAAAAACCAGCCATTTCCCGATGTCGAGAGTGTCAACAACGTGAGTAATTTTCCATGCCGAATCAATCGGCGTTGCATTTAAACCCTGCGCATTATCGCTTCTGAGCCATCTGTAGGTTGATAATCCTTCTGGAATTCCATTTACATTTTGATATGAATAACTGCCGCTGAGGATTTTTTTATAGATCGGCAATCCCTGAATGGAAACATCGGTAACCCACGGCGGGGTAGGAGTGGAGGGATCCAGATTATTGTAATAGCATGAAAAAATGTTTGGATTCTGGTTCACCGTGTCATGGAAAGCATAGTTCCGGTTTGGCTTTCCAGGTAATTCGGCAAGGTTCAAATCGCCGTTGATTCTGAATTTAAACTCTACCGGACCCTGATGGAACCAGGTTGTATCAAGATATTTTTCGATGGAATAGATTGAATCTCCGGCTGGAATAAAAAGTACATCATTGGCGCCCCAGCCGTTGAAGTTTCCTGCGATGTCAAGATATTGCGATGAAGGATCAAAATGGTGAGACTTTATATAATAATCCATATTGCATCGAAAGGTGATCAACCGTTTGGCAGGATTGAAATTGTTGAAATCACTGTAAACCGTCAGCAAAGTGTCGGGAACCCTTATCAGCCGGTCGGGTTTGTAGAGAAGTTCGAGTCCGCTCGAATCGGCATTGATCCGATATTTGTAACGGGCAATTGTTCCGGGATCAAGCGTATAGGTATAGGAATAGATCATGGAAGTATCAACCCGCTGCATTTTGGGCGATCCCTGCATGTTATTCATTGTTCCTACAATGCAAACAGTGTCGGTGGCAGGGTCAAACATTCCGTACTGTCTGGCATAAACCATATTGACAAGGAATGTTGTCCGGTTTGCAGGATCATCATTCCACCAGTCTGAAAGAGTAATCAGCCCGGGTTTTGCCTGAAAACTCCGGTTAACCGTTTCGCTGACGGAATCATTAATCCTGAAATTGTAGTGATAAATTGCCCCTGAATCATGTCCTGAGGTAAAAGTTCCTGAATAGATATAATCCGGTCCGGCAACCAGTTGAAGCGGTTGAATACCGTGATCCATCACTGCATAAACAACATCAGAATCCGGTAAAAATATGTGTTGTGAAACTGCCTCCGACAGGTTCAGCCGGAATTCAACGGAATAGGTGGTGTCAGTTTTCGAAAAAGCAACCTGGTTTAGTGAAATGCCAAACCATATTACAGTGACCAAAAGTATCTTAATGATTAGTTTGTGCAGCAATGAAAAGGATGTCATAATTGTGGATTTAGCGTCTTTGCGATTTAGGATGTGAGGAAACGTTCAAATACCAGAGCTGTCCGGTTTGGATTATAGATGATCAACTGATGTGTTTTATACTCCTCATTGTATATTGTAGTATAGGTTTGATTCTCGATTATCCGGTTGTGTCCGCCGTACTTTGGATTGTCGCTATTCAGTATAATCCTGTAATCGCCGGGTTCGGGAACGATAAACCTGTAGTCGGGGACAGAATTTGTTACATGAAAGTTGAATGCGAAGACCAGCCCCCTGCGGGTAAAAATCAATGTCTGATTTTCACCGTCCATATTGAGAAGTTCGCCGTAACCTTCATCAAACAGATGGCGCTGTTTTACCAGGGCAATCATATCATGGTCGAAAAGAGCGAGGTATCTGAATTTAAGATCAGGATTTTCAATAAGAGTCCACTGCCGCCGGGCATAATGAAAACTCCAGTTATTTCCTTCGCGCGGAAAATCAATCCAGTCGGGATGACCAAATTCATTACCCATGAAGTTCAGATAAGCTTGTCCACCGGAACTTATAGTAATAAGCCGGATTAACTTATGCAGAGCTATTGCGCGGTCAACTCCGAGACTTTCATCTCTTTTATTCATTTTGAAATAGATCTCCGACTGCATCAACCTGAATGCAATCGTTTGATCACCAACCAGCGCCTGATCATGCGACTCACAATAGGCGATGGTTTTTACATCAGGCAGGCGGTTATTCATCAGGCTCCAGAGTTCTTCGATATTCCACTCCTCATCCTTCTTCTCCTTAAGAACTTTGATCCAGTAATCGGGAATAGCCATTCCAAGGCGATAATCGAAACCAATACCACCTTCCTTTACCGGACGGCACAACCCTGGCATACCGGTAACATCCTCTGCAATGGTGATGGCATGAGGTTTAATCTTATGAATGAGGGTATTTGCCAGTTGAAGATAAGTCAGCGCATCCCATTCAACGCCGTGTTTGAAATAGCCGTCAAGGTCCCACACTTCCCTGTAACCATGATCAAAATACATCATTGAGGTTACGCCGTCAAAACGAAACCCATCGAAATGGTAATCTTTGAGCCAGTACTTCAGATTTGACAGCAGGAACTGTATTACTTCAGGTTTTCCATAATTAAAACATTTTGAATCCCAATGGGGATGGTCGCCGCGGTCGCCCGCATGAAAATATTGATTATCGGAGCCATCAAAATGGTTTAATCCTTCATGGGTATTCTTGGCTGCATGAGAATGAACCAGGTCCATCAATACTGCAATCCCCTGCTCATGTGCCTTTTTGATCAAATATTTCAACTCTTCAGGAGCGCCATATCTCGAAGAAACGGCAAAGAAATTGGTGACATGATAGCCAAATGAACCGTAATAGGGATGCTCCGCAATTGCCATCAACTGGATAACGTTATATCCCGAGTTTTTAATGTAAGGCAGTATGTAATCGGCAAATTCGGTGAATGTTCCAACTGATTCCCGCTCCTGAGCCATACCAACATGACATTCATAAATGAGCAGTTCATGGAGCTGCCTGATGTCAAAATGATCGCCTTCCCAATCGAAAGGAACCGGAGGCGCCCAATGCTGACCGGAGAAATCAACTGAATCTGAATCCTGGACAACCCGGTGTATATATGCCGGTATTTTTTCTTCCCATCCGGCGTCGGAATGGATTAAAATCTTCACTTTACTTTTGTGGACAAACCTGTCTTTGTAAATTTCGTCAGGTAAAAAGATTTCCCATTGCCCCGAACGGTTTGGCGTAAGCCTGTTAACATACCGCTGCCAGTTGTTGAAGTCGCCGAAAAGGTAAACATCCTGTGCATTTGGCGCCCATTCGCGGTAAAACCAGCCTTTGAGTTTCTTGTCATAATGAAATCCATAAAACTGATGAGCATTGGCAAACTCATTGAGACTTTTTGAGTTTGATTCAATTTCCTTTAACGTATTCTGGAAACGATCATAACGCGCTTCAATTTCCGCTGTGGCAGGTTCAAGCCATGGATCGTTGTTCAAGAGAGCCAGTTTCTTTATCTTTTTTTCTTTCATATCGCCAGGAATGATTAATAATGCCTATTAAAAAGCAGTTTCGTGAAAGTTGGTTTACAATCCTGTTTTTCAGACAAACAAGGCAACGGCAAGAATTAACAGAATAACCAACGGAGCAATAACCAGAACGGCTTTCCTGTCTCTTGCGATATTACTATTCATTTCATCAATCCTCTGAATACAAAGCGCATCGCCAGACTTGTATTTCAGAGCTTCTTTATACTCCTCTCTCGCCGAGCGGAAAAGATCAATTTTAATAAAATGACCGGCACGCTCAGTATGTTCTTTAAATTTAAGCTGTTCATGGGTCAGATGTTCTGTGGTTTCTGTATGGTGTGCCATAAGTAAAAAATTTTGACTTCAAAAGTAGAGATAATATCCTTGAGCCTGCTCCAAAAAGTAAATATTTTTTAGCAAAAACCAACTATGAAGCTGATTATCAATTGCCACGACCTTAAGGTCGTGGAAATTCAAGTTGCTATTAAACTGGGCTTTAGCCAAACTATAATTTGTATAACCACTTTTCAGAGTGGACTCAAATTTGGAACCTGGAACCTGAAACCTGAAACCTTGAACCTTGAACCTCGCTGGAGCAAAAATAACCTTCATCATACCGGATTCCAATCGTTATTTCTGTAATTTTGTGAAATATTTCACTGATAAAATATCTTCTTATGAGAAATTTACTTTTTACTTCAATTTTAGCTCTCTTCCTGTTGTCATTACAGGCGCAGGTAACGCCTATTCACCCTTCCGACATTGTCAAGGGTAAATATTACGGGATAAGTAAAGCGTTGCGCGATATCCCTCCAATGACGGCTGATGAGTTTCATCAACTGGAACTGAAAGGTTTGAAACGTACCCTTAACAAAGATCTCAAAAACCGTATCTTTCCTTTTGCCGCAACTGCCTTGCCAAAGGGAGCCGATCCTGCGAGGCAGGACTTCATGGGTTCAAAAATGGGAAACCGGTCGCCGGTATTGAATTTCGACGGACAAACTTCACCATATTATCCACCTGATTGCAATGGCACTGCAGGACCTAACCACTTCATGCAAACTATCAATACTGTATATGCAATTTATAATAAAACCGGAACCCTTGTTGCAGGTCCCACAAATTTGAACCTGCTTTTCGGAAACGTTCCAGGCGCAAACCGAAACGACGGCGATCCGATTATTTTATATGACGAACAAGCCGACCGTTGGGTTGTAACTGAATTTTCGATTCCCAATTCAGGCGCCAATTATATGCTGATGGCTGTTTCAACAACCAACGATCCAACGGGAACATGGCATCAGTATTCTTTCCAGGTGGCTTCCATGCCCGACTATCCAAAATTCAGTATATGGCAGGATGGATATTATATGGGCGACAATAACAATGGCGGAAACGATATATATGTATTTGAACGCGCCAAGATGCTGATTGGAGCGCCAGCCCAGGGGCTTGGCTTTAACAATGCCTGGCGCCCTACTTCTGTTGACGGATTCATGTGTGTGCCGCCGATTGATAACGACGGAGCTTTCGCTCCCGCAGGCGCGCCGGGAATGTTTATTGCATTCAACGACGATGCTCTTGGCGGTGGAACCGATCAGTTATGGCTTTATGAGTTGACCGTGGATTGGACAACACCTGCAAATTCAACCTTCGCGAGGTCACAACAGCTCGAAGTTCAGCCGTTTAACAGTAATTTTGGAAATAACTGGAACAATATCGAGCAGAAGGGCACAAGTCAACGGGTTGATGGAATTCCGCAGGTGATTATGAATGTGCCGCAATACCGGAATTTTGGCTCTTACCAAACAATCGTCTGCTGCCATACAGTTAATGTTGATGGCATTCGCCATGCCGGTATCCGCTGGTATGAATTGCGCAAAACCGCTGCCGCATGGGAAGTTCGTCAGCAGGGTACTTACGCGCCTGACGCTCACAGCCGTTGGATGGGTAGTATTTGCATGAATGGCAGCAATGAGATAGGAATGGGATATTCAGTTTCAAGTACTACAATAAATCCCGGAATTTTATTCTGCGGACAATCGGCGGGCGCTAATGCAAATGCGACAGGCATTCTTGACCTTACAGAAGATACAATCCAGGTGGGAGCTAATTCACAAACCGGCGCTAACCGCTGGGGCGATTACGCTCAAATATCACTCGATCCAACCGATGATAAAACATTCTGGTTTACTTCGCAGTATATTGGCAGCGGCGGCAGCAGGAAAACAAAAATTGCCTCATTCAGGTATGATTTCGCCCCGCTCGTTTCCACCCTTCCCGCAACTTCTGTTGCAATAACATCTGCCACGCTTAACGGAATTGTGAACCCAAATGGAATTCAAACCGATTATCATTTCGAATATGGTCTTACCCCCATTTCTCTAACCTATTCAACCCCAATTGTTTCAGCGGGAGCCGGTTCGGTTAATGTGGATGTCACCGCAGATATATCGGGGCTTTCGCCGGCTACAGTTTATTTTTATAAAGCGGTTGGTCAAAGTACAGGGGGAACTGCTTCAGGTCTGAAAGTAAAGTTCACCACACCCGCAGCTCCATTCCTCGCGGTAACGCCGCCAAACCAGAATGTTGCCTCAATGTTGGGACAAACGGAGTTCGAAGTGTCCGCAAATGTTGATTGGACAGTTGTTAGTGATGCTGCCTGGTGTACCGTAACTACTTCCGGCGCCGGGAATGACACCATTTTTGCCCAATTTTCAGAGAACCCGATTGCCGCGTCACGAATTGCTCAGGTTACGGTCTCAGGTTTAGGCGTTGCTCCGCAAATAGTAACCGTAACGCAGGAAGGAGCTGCGCCATTGCTATCCGTAACGCCTCCCAATCAGAATATACCGATTGCGGCAGGAAATACACAGTTTGATGTAGCTTCCAATACAACCTGGACTGTAATTTCTGATGCAGCCTGGTGTACGGTCTCTTCCGGCGGATCTTTAAACGGTATTATCACCGCCACATATCAGGAAAATGTTTCAATAATTCCGCGTATTTGTAATGTAACCGTAACCGCTTCGGGATTGCCGCCGGTAATTGTCACAGTAACCCAGGCGGCAGTTGCGCCAACACTTTCGGTTACGCCGCTTAATCAGAATGTTGCCGCTATTGCCGGAAGCGCTGCATTTGAGGTCACATCAAACACAAACTGGTCGGTTCAGAGCGATGCAAACTGGTGTACCGTAACACAGTCAGGATCAGGCAATGGCGCTATTGTGGCTGATTATACTCAAAACACTTCGGATCAGCCGAGGAAAGCGACAATCACAATTTCTAATAATGGCATTCCATCAAACATGTTATCAGCAGAGGCTACTATCACACAGGCAAAGTCAACTATTGGCATGGAAGAATTTACCGGCAATGACATTCAGATTTATCCAAACCCAACGCGTGGTCTGTTTAAAATTATTCCTTCCAATGGATATACCGGCGTAATCAACGTATCTGTTCAGGATTTAACCGGCAAGATTATCCTCAGGAAAATCTGTAAAGGAGAAAAGGATTATGAGTTTGATCTTTCCAGAGCTTCTCTTGGTACGTACAATATAATAATGAAAACCGATTTGACCGTGGCGGTAAGGAAGCTGGTATTGCTAAAATAGGCGCTTACCGGCAAAGCTGCTTAGTCCATGAAAAACAAAAAGGCCGGAAAAAATATCCCAATCAGGGAAACAACCGGAATTTTTCTTAAAATCTATGCAGGTTTTATCCTTTTGTTCCTGCCTTTCTTTTATCTTTCTCTCGCGATTGACTATACGATGATGCCCAGGTTTCTGGCGCTTAGTATTTTCCTTTTGGTCTTTGGGATTATCTACTTTACAAAAAGCGAATTGAACGGTTCAGAGTTGTCTGTTTTCAGATATATACTGTTTCCGATACTGGCGTTGTATGTTTTGGCAATCATTTTCTCAATGATGTTTTCTGTGAATTTCAGGGAAGGTATTTATGACCTTACCAAAACCGTAGAGTTCATTTTTCTCGTCGCTATTGGCTCATTGCTATTCAACCGCTTTGACGGGTGGTGCGAAATTCTGGCGAAATTTTCAATAATTTCCGCGATGATCGCCTCTTCAATCGGATTGGTACAATATTTTATCTTCGTTGTTCAGGCAGCTTCACCTTTTTTAACCGATGGACGTCCGCTTATTTACGGTGTAATTGGAGTGATGTCGCATAAGAATTTGTTTTCACTTTCACTGTTCATGCTTATTCCATGGAATATCTATGGAATATTTGTTTTCAGAAAAGGCTGGCGACTGGCTGCGGCATTATCCTTGCTTCTGCTGATTGTAATGATTATTCTGCTGCAAACGAGAGCAGTCTGGACTGGAATACTTATTTCCTCCACAGTAGTTTTTTTATTGGCTCTCTTTTTTATTAGAAGCGCTATCATCTCCAAACGCATGAAGATAATGATTGTTACAGGCATACTCATTGTCATGGGGACTATTTCGCTTATGGGGGTTACAGGACTAATCAACAGTGGGAATCCTTATGTAAGGCAATTGGCGTCCATTGCTGATCCAAAATCAGGACAGAATGTAAACCGGTTGAAATCCTGGTCTCTGACAGTTGAAATGATCCGCGACAATTTTTCAACCGGCGTTGGCTCAGGGAACTGGCAGATAGTAGCGCCTCATTACTACGCGGGCAGGTTTTCGGATAAGGACGAATTGAACTGGATACGTCCGCATAATGATTTTCTATGGGTATTCGCCGAAAAGGGAATTGCCGGAATTTTACTTTTTATGTCAGTTTTTGGCATTTCCATATATTATCTTATGGTTGTTTTACGACGAGGAGCGGAGAAGGATCAGGTTTTGTCCCTTTGCCTGCTTTGGGGTTTGACAGGATATATGGTTGCTTCTGTTTTTGATTTTCCTTATGAAAGGCCATTTCACATCGCCGCGCTTTCACTCTTTCTTAGCGCTGCAATAGCAATGTATAGCCGGGTTAACCCTGTAAAACCATTAATCATCAGCAAACAAATCATCCTGATTCCATTCGTTTCCATCGTTTTATTTACCGTTGTTTTTAGTTTTTCCGCGGTCAGACAGGAAGTATATATTAAGAAATCGCTTGAATACGCTCAGAACGAAAACTGGCAAAACATGCTTTTCAATGCACAACAAGCCACGTCAATTTTCAAAAATCTCGATCCATGGGCAAATCCGGTAACTTCATATTCAGGTAAGGCTTATGAAGAAATGCAGGATTTCCATGCAGCGGAAGCCGACTATCTAAAAGCCTATCGGCTTTGTCCGACAAAATTAAAGGTGATTACAAACCTGGCAAGAATCTATGAAAAGAATGGAAAATACAGCGAAGCAGAGACGATGTTAAATGAAGGCTTACTAATTATTCCAAACCATCCCGCCCTTTTGAAACAGAAGTGCGATGTATATTATGCAATGAGAGACTACCGGAAAGCGTATAACACCTATAAACAGGTTCCTGAGTGGGAAAACGATACGCTTATCAGGCGAAACATGAAACTTCTTGAAAGTGAGATGAATTCAGCGAAAAAATAACTATTTCCATGTGGATTCATCTTTTAATTTTTCATGCGGCGCGTCAATGAAGCGCAATTATTGTGTATGTTTGGTAAGTTCAAATCCAATGTTATGAAATTCCTTGCACTCCTTATATTCTCTAACCTTTCGGTTTACCTTACATATTCCCAAATACAGCCGCCACCCGTTATATCCCCTTTTAGGTTGAAGGTTGACAATTGGCAAATGGATCAGGGTTTACCTGTAAATTCTATCCTTACCCTGGCACAAACAGCAGATGGATGGTTGTTTTTGGGAACCGAAGAAGGACTCGTCAGATTTGATGGAAATACTTTTAAAACAATGAACAAGTCTGTAATCCCGGAATTGAAAGTGAATTTTATCAGTACGCTCCTGGGAACCCGCGATACCAGCCTTTGGATAGGAACCGAAGGCGACGGAGTGATTATGTTGAAAAACAAGAAGTTTATAAGATATAATAAGTCCAATGGATTATCAGATGATCGCATTTTTGCCTTGTCTGCCGATTCAAGTGGCGGAATATGGGTTGGAACATCGGGACGCGGCGTAAATTATTTGAAAGAAGGAAAAATAACGAAGTATGATACAGCAAACGGACTTGCCTGTAATTACATCCGTTCGATTGTGATTGACGCCAAAGGCAGGATTTGGATAGGAACACAAAAAGGACTTTCTGTAATCGAAAACGGAAAAATTCAAAATTATTTTTCCAGAGATGGTCTTTCCGATGATTTCATTGAATCTCTTGCCATAGATAAAGACCAGAATCTATGGATTGGCACAAAAAGCGGCGGGCTGAATGTGTTCAAACAGGGTAAGTTTTTTACTTACACCATGAAAGACGGACTGACAAACAATGCCGTTACTGCGCTTCTTTTCGACGTTAATGATATATTATGGATTGGAACCAATGGCGGTGGAATTACAAGGATGATGAATGGGAAATTTTATCCATTTACTACGAAGGAAGGTCTTTCGAGTGACCTTATTGTTACTTTGTTTGAAGACAGGGAAGGAAATATATGGGCAGGTTCCTCCGGATCGGGGATAGACAGAATTAAAAGGAAACTTATTCAAACTATTTCGGGTAAGGAGGGATTGCCGGGAGATGTTATTCTTCCCATATTTGAAGACCATGCCGGAGTTTTATGGCTCGGCGTTGCCGGCAAAGGGCTGAACAGAGTGGGAAATGGAAAAGTTCAAACCTTTACACAAAAAGATGGACTTCCCGACCAATTGGTACTCGCCATTACCGAAGATTTGGATAATACAATCTGGGTTGGTACCGCAGGCGGCGGCCTCACAAGTTTTAAAAATGGAAAATTCACCACTTATACAATTGTAAACGGACTGTCAAACAATGTAGTTACTGCGTTGCATTTCGACAGATCAGGCGTCTTATGGGTTGGAACCAAAGGAGGTGGAATCAATCGTTTTAACAATGGCAAATTTTCAACATTCACTTCGCGGGAAGGACTTTCAAACGATAATGTTACCTGTATCCTTGAAGACAGAAAGAAAAATTTATGGGTTGGAACTGAAAGCGGTTTAAACAGAATCTATGATAATAAAATCACCGTGGTTAACCAAAAAAACGGATTATCCGACGATTACATCTTATCTTTATTTGAAGATAGGGAAGGAAACCTGTGGTTTGGAACTGCTGCCAATGGATTCAACCTTTTCAGAGATGGAAAGATTACTCAATTTACCACAAAGGATGGATTGATCAATGAAGTAGTTCTTAATATTATTGAGGACGATTTCGGGTATTTCTGGATAAGCTGCAATAAAGGAATATACAAAATTAAAAGGCAGAATTTATTGGATTTTGCCGATCTAAAAGTAAAATCATTGATTCCAGTTTCGTATGGAAAAGCCGATGGCATGGCAACCCTAGAATGCAATGGCGGCGTTTCGCCTGCCGGCTGCAAAACACGCGACGGAATGTTGCTATTTCCAACCATGAAAGGAGTAGCTATTATTGATCCCGGTTTGATGAAAACGGTTTCATCATGCTTCTCCCCGGTTTTTATTGAAGAATTCCTCGTTGATGGACAAGCTGTAAAAATAACCTCCCCTTTGTCCATTCCATCATACTCCAACCGACTTGAATTCAGGTATGCAGGATTAAATTATACTAATCCTGAGAAAATAAAATATCGGTGCATGTTGGAAGGATTCGACAAAGACTGGGTTGATTGTGGTTTACAAAGAAGCGTATATTATACAAACATTCCCGGCGGCGATTATAAGTTTATTGTGATGGCTTCAAATGAAAGCGGTTTATGGGATCAAAAGCATTTTGCCGAATTGAAATTTCATCTGAAACCTCCATTTTTCCGCTCCTTTCTGTTTTATTTGATTGTAGTGGTCTTTCTTTCGC
>JBAXRP010000075.1:0-17612 GCA_037131145.1 Bacteroidota bacterium | reverse complement strand
CTATAATCATGTCATCCCTTCGGGATTCTGTTGCAAACCCAATCTTTTCAATCTATAATCATGTCATCCCTTCGGGATTCTGTTTCAAACCCAATCTTTTCAATCTATAGTCATGTCATCCCTTCGGGATTCTGTTGCAAAACCAATCTTTTCAATCTATAGTCATGTCATCCCTTCGGGATTCTGTTGCAACCCCAATCTTTTCAATCTATTTTCACACCCTGCGACATCTGAAGTTGATTCAGATCGTTTACCGGACTGTCTATTTTATCAGAAAAAAAATCACGAAAAAAAAGAGACTTTCAGATAAACGAACTCCCGAATATCGCTTTCTTCAACTTAACGCTGGGATTCCATCAAAACCCTCTTTTCATAAGGAAACACTCACATTTATTGGGATCAGCCATAAATTCGATAACGGGATTGACTGGGATTTTCCTCATCATGGCAAATTGTGGACATATAATCTGAACTATTTCGATTTTTTAAACCAGGAGAATTTTGGCAGGGAAGATGGGATTGCGATGATTCATGATTTTATCGGAAATCTCACAACTCTTTCTGTTGGTCTTGAGCCCTATCCAACTTCGGTGAGAGGCATTAACTGGATAAAATTTATCTCAAAACATGAAATCAGGGATCAGAAAATCGTTGATTCGCTCTATTCTCAATACGACCGTCTGATGAAAAATATTGAATATCATCTGCTTGGCAACCACCTGCTGGAAAATGCCTTTTCGCTGTTTTATGCCGGATGTTTTTTCAATGAAACCAGGTTTGCCCGTAAGGCAAAAAAAATTCTGAGTAAGGAACTTGACGAGCAGATTTTGTCCGACGGCGCTCATTTTGAGCTAAGCCCGATGTATCATCAGATTATCCTACACCGGGCGCTCGATTGCCTGAATGTTCAACAAAGCGTTGCCGGTTCAGATATGGAATTAACAGAAACTTTCAAATCCAAAACGGCTGCGATGATTGGCTGGCTTAATGAAGCTACCTGGAGCGACGGCTCAATTCCGATGGTAAATGACACAGCGGCAGGAATCGCGCCATCCACCAAAGAGTTGAATCAATATGCCGGACTTCTTCAACTTAATCTTTCCGGGTTGCGGAATACGACTTTGTCGGACTCAGGGTATCGGAAAGTCAGAAACGGGAATTACGAAATTTTCATTGACGCCGGGAACATTGGACCCGATTACATTCCGGGTCACGCACATTCCGACACATTCAGTTTTGAAATGTTCGTCGGGAAGAAGCCGTTTATTGTTGATACCGGCGTTTCCACTTACGAGAACAACCAACGAAGATATCTCGAAAGGTCAACAAAATCGCACAATACGGTGATGTTCAATAACCTTGAACAAACCGAAATCTGGGCGAGCCATCGGGTTGGAAGGCGGGCGAAGGTGAAAATACTGAAAGATACCGGAACAGAACTATCAGCTCAGCATGATGGCTATCTGCGCTATGGAGTTATTCATATTCGGACATTTTCGATGCAACCGTCGAAAGTTATTATTACCGACTGTCTCGAAGGAGATTCGGAAAAACCTGCAATCGCCTATTTCCACTTTTATCCAGGAATTGAACCGGCGATAAGAAATAAAGAGATTATTACCTCTTACGGAAAAATAACTTTTCCCGCTAACGCCAAAATTGCTCTCAAAGATTATCACTATGCCAGTGGATTCAATAATCTTACTAAGGCTGTGGTAGCCGAAATCACCTTTAATTCACATCTTCAAACAACAATTTACTGTTGAAACTCCTTTTTCTTACCGATAATTTTCCTCCCGAAGTGAATGCCCCTGCAACGCGTACTTTCGAGCATTGCGTTGAATGGGTAAAGGCGGGAGTAGATGTTACTGTAATTACCTGCGCGCCGAATTTTCCCCAGGGAAAACTCTATCCGGGATTTAAGAACAAGCTGATACAGCGCGAAACAATTGAAGGAATTAAAGTAATTCGCGTATGGACATACATCGCCGAAAACAAAGGTTTTTTGAGAAGAACCCTCGATTATATGAGCTTTATGATGAGTTCGTTTTTTGCCGGTCTCACCATTCGCGCCGATGTAATAATAGCCACGTCGCCACAGTTTTTTACCGTAGTATCTGGGTTTCTCTTGTCATTTTTCAAAAGAACCCCCTGGGTGATGGAGGTCCGCGATTTATGGCCAGCCTCAATTCTGGAGGTGGAAGCGGTGAAAACCAAATGGATGCTTTTCTTCTTTTTCTGGCTTGAAAAACGGCTCTATCGCAGCGCCGATATGATTGTTCCGGTAACTGAAACCTTTAAAATGGAGATTATAAAGAAAGGGATTGATCCTTCAAAAATCCATGTAATTACCAACGGATCAAACCTCGATCTCTTCTCGCCGCGAAAACCCAATTTGGCGCTGAAAGATGAACTCAGGCTTACCGACCGTTTCGTGGTAAGTTACATCGGCACACATGGTTTGGCGCATTGTCTCGAATTTGTTGTTCAATGCGCTCCCGAACTTGACCGACTAAACATTTCTCTCCTTTTTATCGGCGACGGCGCACGAAAGAGGGTTATCACTGAACTGGTAAAAAGCATGAATCTTAAAAACGTTGTTCTTCTGAATCCTGCCCCGAAAGAACAGGTGCCTGAATATCTCTCAATATCTGATATTTCGATTATTCCGTTAAAAAAAGCCGATATTTTCACCAAGGTCATTCCGTCAAAAATTTTTGAATCTGCCGCAATGGAGATACCCATTTTACTTGGGGTTGACGGAGAATCGAGAAACCTGATAGAAAAATACAATGCAGGTCTTTTTTTTGAACCGGAGAATAAAACCGATTTTCTGGAAAAGATGCAGAAATTTGTTCAGGATAAACATTTTTATGAACAATGTAAACTGGGAGGAAGAAAACTTGCCTCAGATTACGCCCGCAAAAAACTTGCGCGGGATTTCCTCGCCCGAATAACCGAAGTGGACAGAGCCATTGCCTTATTCTCTGGCGAAGATACCGCACGAGCCAAAGAAATTTGATTGGTTGACCCTGCTCCAAAAGTGATTGAAGAATATGAAAAGGCAGTTGCCGAAATGGACAAATGGCTGCATGATAAAAATCTGGTAAACGAGCCGCAAGAAGTTTACAACATAAAAGGCGATGCCGCACGTGTAGAGTTTATCAACTGGTTTAAAGAAGTGCAAAGGTTTAAAACACAACTGGAACAATACCCCGATCTGAATGAAGAACAAAAAGAAAAAATTGAAAAGCTTTTGCCTGAAGAGCAATTGCGTTCGTTCAAGAAATCTTATCTGGAAATTGCTAAACAACTGAAAGAAATTCAGCAAAAAGAAGGCGACAAGGCCCCACCGGACATTCAACAACTTGAATTTGAATTTGTATTGTTTGCCTCTGCCCTGGTGGACTATGACTACATCATGGGTTTAATTGCCAGATACACACATAACACGCCTACCAAACAAAGAATGACCCTGGAACAGTTGATTGGCGTATTGATTTCGAGCGCCAACCTGATGGAAGAACGGGAAGATATTATTGATTACATAAAAACACTGGAAGTTGGCAAGGCTTTAAATGAACATGAAATAAAAGATGGCTACCAATAATTTAAGGCAGAAAAAATAGAGAAAGAGTTAACCAACATTGCACAGAAAAACGGGTTGGAAACAAAGGCGCTACAACAATTTACTGAAGGTGTTTTAAACCGGATGATTTTTGACGGCGAAAAGTTGAGTGAATTATTTGCCCCTTTAGACCTGGGCTGGAAAGAGCGCACCAAACGGGAACTTGCATTGATGGACGATTTGACGCCACTATTAAAAAAACAAGCCGAAGGGCGCGAAATATCAGGACTGAAAGCGTATGAATACATTTTTAATTGAATATAAGCATTTATTGGGGCGTAGCCCTCTCATCTTCGTAGAACAAAAATATAGTACGATACATAGGGGCGTAGCCCTGACATCATAATATGGCAAACACCTATACTCAATTATACATTCAATTTGTTTTTTCGGTCAAAGGGCGAGGAAACCTGATCAAAGAATCTTTTCGGGATGAATTGGAAAAAGTGATGTGTGGCATCGTTACCAATCATAAATGTAAAACCTACGCTATCTATTGCAATCCTGACCACACTCATGCGTTTGTGGGAATGCACCCAACCATTGCGCCCGCCAAGCTCATGGAACAAGTAAAATCGGGTTCGTCAAAATGGCTGAACGAAAAAAAATATATCTCCGGGAAGTTCGCCTGGCAGGATGGCTATGGGGCTTTTACCTATTCCAAATCGCATATTGATAAGGTGGTGAAATATGTTTTGAATCAGCCGGAACACCATAAAAAACAATCGTTCAGGGATGAATATTTGTTGCTGCTTGAAAAATTCGGTGTTGATTATGACCCTAAATATTTATTTGAATGGTACGATTAGGAAAGATTTCAGGGCTATCGCCCCTTTGGAATCGCATGATTTTTTTTCTACGAAGATTTCAGGGCTACGCCCCTTTTTAAAATTATGCAAGCCGATGAGTAACAAACAAAAATAAATTGGCGACAAAGCTTCGATTCCCATAGTTTAGAAATGATGGTGAGTGGAAGTAGAAAAAGTTTGACGACGTTTTATTCATCAATGCCGTTGACCACTTTGAAAAAGGCAAACGCCAAAACAACATACTGCCCGAGAATATTGAAAAGATAGTTGAGACTTAACGGGAACGTAAAGAAGAAACCCGCTACTCTCGCAGAGTTTCGATGGATGAAATCGGGAAAAATGAATTCAACATGAATATTTCACACTATGTAAGCGCCTCCTTAGACAAAGAAATTATTGACTTAAATGAAGTAAATGAGAAACTGGTTTACCTTGAAAAGCAAATAATAAAGGCAAGAAATACACATAATCAATACTTAAAAGAATTGGGACTTATACCAATATAGACAAATGAGAAGCCAACGCTATTTGCAAGCGCCTTGCCAAAGTCGCACAAGCCCTCACACAGACCAAAGCTTTGTCAAAGAGCTTGCAAAGCCAATGCACGGACTGAAAGACGATGCAGTAAAATGAAACAAAAATGTCGAGAAAAATAAACATCGAAACGCTAAAAAAAACTATATGCAATTATAGCCGTAATAAGGAGCTATACGATTTTCTGCTGCGAATGGCAATGCTTGCGTCAGCAGGCATAATTATCCTTATGTGGTTAAAGAGTATTCCCGGTTTACAAATGAAAATCGTAAACTCTACCCCGGTCTATTATTACAGTAAAACCTTTATTTCTTTATGCCATGAACTGATTGGATGGTTTGGCTATAATAGCGCCGCAAGCTACATAAGGATGCCAAACATGGAATATGTAGCGAACCTTTGCACCCCGGATAACGAGTGCCTGTATCTTGCATGGCCTTGTTTCGGAGTGAAGATTACAGGGGTTTTCATTGCTCTGATTGTGGTGTTTCCGGGAAAAGGGCTGCATAAATTGTGGTTCATTTCAGCCGGTATAATTTTTATCCAGATTTTCAATGTGCTTAGATTTAGCGGTTTGGTGATGATAGTTTTTCATTATCCGATTGCTGTGATTTCAAATTTCAATTTGTTCAATCTCGGAATTGGCTACCATGAATTGTTTAACATGGTTCTTTATCTTGTAATTTTCGGACTTTTCTTTCTATGGATAAATGTATTTGGGTTACCTCGCAGAAAAAAGTCTCTTTAATGTTCAAATAATCTTTTTTGAAACACAAAATCTGATCATATGCTACATCTTTCTGTTCTTGATCTGAAAATGGTCCTTTGCTTTGGATTTGCAGCCGGAATGACCTTTTTTCTTATTCCCTCCATAGTGAAAATGGCAAACATTAAATCGTTGTATGCCGAGCCAAATGGGAGAACGTCGCACCCTGCCTCGGTGCCTACGCTCGGCGGAATTGCCATTTTTATCGGCTTTTTCATCACCTACCTTCTTTTCCTGTTTCCTCAGCCGGGGTTTAATTTCCAATATATTATTGCCAGTTCGCTGCTGATATTTTTTGTGGGTTTCAAAGATGATATAATTGGCATTTCGCCGTTTAAAAAATTCTTCGGACAATTGGTTGCAGCCTGGATTGTAATCTCCTTTGGCTCTATCAGACTAACCAACATGCATGGTTTTTTCGGACTAATGGAAATTGACCCGGCATTGAGCTATCTGATTACAATCATAGCTATTCTTGGAATAACCAATTGTTTTAATCTTACCGACGGGGTTGATGGACTTTGTGCAGGAATAGCAATTTTGGCGGGTTTAACTTTCGGAACCTGGTTTTACTATACACAGGACTATAACTGGCTTATCTTGTGTATATCCCTGATAGGCTCATTGTCAGCCTTCTTTTATTACAATGTTTTCGGAAAAAAAAATAAAATTTTCATGGGCGACACCGGTTCGCTGATCACAGGTTTTATCATCAGTTTAATTGCCATAAGATTCAACGAAACAACCAGCGATCCACTTTCGCCCTTTTTTATTCAGGCAGCTCCATCAGTGGCAATTGGAATAATCATGATCCCCTTGTTTGACACATTGAGAGTGATGGCTACCAGAATGATTAATATTTCTTCTCCTTTTTTGCCCGACAAAACACACATTCACCATTATCTTCTTCAACTTGGTTTCAACCATTTTCAAACTACACTGATACTTATCGGTTGCAGTGTATTGTTCATCGTAATTTCAATATTAATGAGTAACCGGAGTGTGTTACTGCTGCTGGTTGTGCTAATGGCTACCGCGTTTCTTCTGACTTTCCTGGTAATTACTTATGCAAACAAAAAAAAGGAACAGTTTGAAAAAGCTAAACCTGATTAAAATCCAACGTTTATTCCTGTTGATAAAGTATTGGTCTGTCCGTGCATAAATTCAGGCTGAAACCCGACGTCCCCTTTTCGATTCCCGTTGGTAAACTGAAGGAAAAAATAGCCGTTGTTAACAAATTCATACCTGGATGAAAACTCAAAAGAGTTATTCTGCCAGGTTTTATTTTTTATAAATGGTATCATGTCAACCATGTATCCGGCGTTGTAATTGTATGGAACATCGTCGCCATGCATAGCGTTTGTCCAGGAAGCGCTCAAAAGTAATCCTCGTAAAGGACGCCATGAAACCATAAAATAAATCTCCTGTGAATTTTCTCGCAGATAGTTCCCGAGCGAATAATCATTTGAGGCAAACGTTGTGGAAGGAATGTAGTGAAGGTAAGTCATTGGCTGAGTTCTGGTATATTCGGCGGTAACGCTAATATTCTTATGAAAAAGATCGCTGAAACTAAAACCGGCTTTCAGACTTGTGAAGTTGTTATAATCAGGTTTTAACAACCGCGAGCTTTTCCATTCATCAATAAAAAAAGAGATATAGAGATGCAAGCGTCTGATCTGACGGCTGCTGATATTGAAAAACAGTTGGGAGTTTGAGCCTGCATTGTTGCTGTAATTGTTTTTTATGGCGTCGGCGGCATTGAAAAATAAAAACGGGATGAAATAGAGCGGATTCAAATCGCTATCGCTATAAATGATTGAATTTCCAATAGATAGATTTAATCCTTTCCAGGGAATAAAGGTAAACATATTTGCCGCCATGAATTTATTTCTGAAAACCTCTCGATACTCTCCATTTGTGTAATACGACCTGCCGCTGTCAATAACATTGGAATTAAGCCAGCCATGGATGTAATTGAAATCAAACCATTTCACGGGATTCAAATGCAACTGGATGTAAGGAAAAGCTGGAGCTTTACCCGAAAAAATGTTGGCTCCGTGGTAGTTTTCGCCCCAGGCAACCCTGTCGAGCATAATTCCCAGCGAACCCCAGTTAACTGAACCTACTATCCCGCCGCGCATTTCGCTGTAATCAACGCCTCCATCGTCGCGATATTTATATACGCCGCCCTGCGCCTCGGTAAAATATTCGGGTTTCGCCAATGGAACCGATTCATTATTATCCCGCAGATTGGCATAAAACCCGAAATTACTGCCAATATATCCAAAGATACTTCCTCCCCACCAACGGTGAAAAGCGCTGCCGTTTTCATTTACCATGTACTGTAATCCGAGGATCGGTCGTAGCGAAAATGTAAAGAGCCGGTCGCGGTAATGCAATCCAAGCGGATTTAGCGCCAGCGCCATGCTCTGCTGCTTTCGCGAAAGCAATTCCAATTTATATTTATACCCTTCGGCGAGCTGATCCTGCCTCTCCCCTACCGCCACAGTATCTGCTCCATTTCTTTCTAACTGAAAATCTTGTAGGTAAAACAATAACTCCTTCTTTTGGCGGGTGGTAAGCTGGTAAGCTGGTAAGTTGGTAAGCTGGTAAGTTGGTAAGTTGGTATTTTGGTAAGTTGGTAAGTTGGAAAGATTGCAGGCTTTTTGGGCTTGGCGTAGTTTTTCGGCAATGAACTTCCGGGAATATGGTTTTACGGCAGAATTGAGAGTGATTATTTTCAGGTTTGCAAGTTCGTCGAGAAATTCATAGATTGCGGAATTGTTGATATCTTCATATACGACCTGCCCGAAAGTAATGGATGAAAGAAGAGTTAGCGAAATAATAAGTAAAAAACCTTTCATGTGTGAAATCTGTATGATATTTACAGCAAAATTAGTCGTTTTCTCTGAAAGCAGGCATTTTGCCTGGCGAAGGTAAAATTTCCGGAATAATAGTTTTTTATATTTTTACTCCAAAATCCTTAATGATTTGAAAAACCTGTAAAATGGAAAATGAACAGTTTAGCGCCGAAGCGCTGAATCAAAACTATTTGATTCTTAAAGAAATTGTTGAAAATGGACTTAATCAGGCTTTTTCTGCCGAAAATCTTCGCGAGGCAAAAGGAATCCTCATTGAGGTTCAGGGCCAGTTCAAAGGGTTAAAACTTTTTCGTGAAGCGCGTGAAGAATTATATAACCGGCTTCAGTTGGCTTTTCAGATAATCAATCAGAAAATTGATGATGAAAAGCTGGAGTTTGAACTCGAAACACTTGCCAATTATGAAAAGTTGAAACCGATGGCTGAAAAAATCGCTGAAACGGTTGACCAACAAAATGACAGCAGAGAAACCTGGGCTAAGCTGATTGACCTTCAAACGTTAATTAAGTCAAAGAAACTTAAACGCGAACAACGGGAGGAACTTCTTAAACTTCTTCAGGATGCCTTTACCTTAATAAAATTGCAGCGCGACGATGAACATAAGATTTTCGAAAAGGAGGCGGTTACAACTTATGGAAAACTGAAAGCAATGGTTGACGAGGGACTGAAACTTGCTGAAGAAACTCATGAATACAAGGAAACCCGGGAATTTCTTAAAAAAATTCAAAGCGAATTCAAAGGCGCTAAAATGATTAGCGAACAACGGGAGGAGTTGTATTCGAGGCTCCAGACAGCTTTCGATGTGCTTGGAAAACGTCTCGATGATTTTTTTCACAACAAGAAAAAGAATTGGGAAACAAAAATGAATTTTACCGTGTCGCGTTTCGAGGTAGATATTTTCGAAATGCAACAGGCAATAATTAAGGAAAAAGAAGACCTTGAAGAGCTTCTCGATCAGATGGATATTCTTGAAACTTCCGGGAAAAACGCCATCGGAAAAATGGCGCTTCAGTCAAGGATTGGTTCATTGAAACGCAGTATTGAACAGAAAACCAACCAGATATTGCAGTTGCAAACCAACCGCGATGAGTTAAAGGCGCGGCTCGAATAATTTGAACCTTTCGCTTGTTTGAATTTGCTAATTTTGCGAAACTGTTAAACTATTAACAAACTAATTTACCATGTCGAAAAGATCATTAAAAATAAGGGACCTGACATTACGGGATGGACAGCAGTCGCTTTTTGCTACAAGAATGACCCAGGATCAGGTAAACCGGGTTTTGCCATATTTCAGGGAAGCGCGTTTTTATGCCCTTGAAGTTTGGGGCGGAGCCGTTCCCGATTCCATAATGCGTTATCTGTCCGAAAATCCCTGGACACGTCTTGAATCAATTAAGGAAGCTATTGGAGATGTCTCGCTGCTGACGGCATTGTCGCGGGGAAGAAATCTTTTTGGCTATAATCCATATCCCGAAGAGGTTATTGAGGGATTTAACCGCAACGCCATAAAATCGGGAATCGGAATAATGCGCATTTTCGACGCGCTTAACGATGTTGACAACATGAAGTCAACAATAAAGTACGTTAAACAAAGCGGGGGACTTGCCGATTGCGCCATCAGTTTCACTGTTGACCCAAAGTTTTCAGCAAGGCAGAGATTCCGCTCGTGGATTCATTTTAAGGCTCTTCCTCATGATATTTTCACCATTGACTATTTTGTTGAAAAAGCCCGCCAGATGGAAGCTCTCGGCGCCGATATGATCTCAATAAAAGATATGGCAGGGTTAATCTCCCCTTCGCAAACCGGAAAGCTAATTGGAAGATTGAAAGCTGAGGTTCGCGTTCCTATTGATTTTCATACCCACTGTACGCCAGGATACGGACTTGCTTCGGTATTATCAGCCATTGTGAACGGCGTTGATATTGTTGATACAAATATCTGGAGTTTTGCCGGCGGTCCTGCGGCGCCCGCTTATGAACTTATCCATATTTTCTGTGATAAACTGGGAATAGATACCGGCGTTAATCCCGAAGCAGTTCTCGCCATTGATAAGGAGCTAAAGGAAATCAGAAAGGAACTCGCTGAATTTGATACTTGCAAAGAACCGCCGCTCGATTTTGATTTCATCCACGATAAACTTCCCAAAGAGATCAACAAACTCTTTGTCAAGGCAATTTATATGGCAAAACATGACAAGGAAGAGGAGCTGCTGAAAGCCTGTCTCGAAATTGAAAAGTATTTTAAATTTCCCGAACCTGACGAAGCCGTGAAAAAAGCAGAAATTCCCGGTGGAATGTACACAAACATGCATGCCCAGCTTAAACAACTTAAACTTGACCATCTCCTCCCGCGTGTGCTCGAACTGGTTCCGCTTGTTCGCATAAAATCAGGCTGCCCTCCTCTTGTCACCCCAACAAGCCAGATAGTTGGAGTTCAGGCTGTGAATTGCGTTATTGATGAAAATAAAGATCTGCCTTATTTTTCCACCAAATCTATTCAGTTTGTAAACCTTGTGAAAGGAATCTACGGACGAACTCCCATCCCGGTTGATCCCGATTTCAGGGAACAACTCACCGGAGTAAGAGAAGAGACGCCTTACGATACAAAAAATTATAAAAAACAGGAAAATACAGTCTTTGAGGAATATGGCGAAATGAAACTTGCCGACAATGAAAAAGATGAACTTCTCCTCGAACTTTTCCCTACCGTTGCCCGCGATTTTCTGCAAAAATGTGTCGAGGAAAAATATACCGAAAATATCCATCAGATCGAAGAGGAAAAACGCCGCAAAGCCCGCGAAGCAAGAGAAGCTTATGAACGGTTAAGCCCTCAGGAAAAACGCGACCGGCTGATGCAGGGGCTTTACTCGTGGCACGAGCTATCATTCCCCGAAGAGGAAGACCTTGGAAGATCTTAGCTAACTTTACGATATGCACAACGAAACCTATCGAACTTTTTGATCTACGGAGTTTTACACTATTCATTTTTCATTAATTTTGCTTCGTTAAAGATTTCACAAAAACCAAAAAAAATCCAACATGACCTTCGAGGAATTCAAAAATTCACACAAACTGCTGGCTCAGTTTAAATATCAATGGGCGCCAATCGAGAAAGGCTATAACAATCGCACTGTCTATCTGAATGTGGGCGATTTGACCATCAAAGAAAAACCAGTGACCCAGCAGATGAAAGAAAAATTCATCGGCGGCAAAGGGTTCGATCTTCGACTTCTTTGGGATGCCACTAAACCTGATACTAAGTGGAATGATCCGGAGAATGAAATTGTAATTTCCGGCGGTCCATGCTGCGGAATAACACAATATTCCGGCTCAGGTAAAGCGATTTGCTGCGCTATTAGTCCTCAAACCAATATTGTCGTTGATTCAAACGTAGGCGGTTTTTTCGGACCATTTTTGAAATTCTGCGGATTCGACGCTCTCGAAATCCAGGGAAAATCGGATAAAGAGCTCCTTGTGGTGTTTGAAGAAGCGCGTGAAGTGATTGAAATTTATGAAGCAGGCGATCTTCCATCCGACAGTCATGTACTGGCAGAAGAGTTGCATGATATGATGTCAGTTCCGGGGAATGAAAAGGATAAATATAACGTTTCTGTTGTTTCCGCAGGAACAGCGGCTGAACATTCGCTGATCGGCATGCTGAACTTCAGCTTTTACGATATAAAACGTAAGAAAGTCAGGCTGAAACAAGCCGGGCGCGGTGGGATTGGAACGGTTCTCCGCGATAAAAAAATCAAAGCGATTGTTGCTCATGTGAAAAACATCGGAGGCAACCGCAACAATGTGGTTAACCTCGAAGCTATCCAGGAACGAGGCAGGACATTCAACAAGGAGATGCGCGAGCTTGATGACAAGCAATGCGAAATGCGGAAAAAGGGAACTGCCCATCTCACGAATGTGATGAACGATTACGACCTTCTGCCGGTCAATAATTTCAAGTATGGCAGCCACAAGGACTCCGATAAAATCACCGGGGATGTCTCGATGTCGTACTTTACCCAAAATGTGCCCGACGGCTGCTGGGTTGGCTGCAACATGGCTTGCGCCAAAGGGGTTGACAATTACGAACTCCGCAGCGGACCCTACAAAGGCGATAAAGTTATTGTTGACGGACCTGAATATGAAACCACCTCTTCGCTGGGATCAATTGCAGGCATTTTCAATCCCGACTTCACCATTGAAGCAAACTTCTATTGCGACACTTACGGAATATGCACTATTTCGTGGGGAACTATTCTCGGATTTGTGATGGAATGTTACGAAAACGGAATCCTTAACGAAGAACGTACCGGCGGACTGAAACTGAACTTCGGCAATGCCGATATTGCTATGGAACTGCTTCACAAGGTATCGCGCGGCGAAGGTTTTGGACTAATCGCCGGGCAGGGCGTCAGAAAAATGAAGGAACTTTTCGCCAGAAATGGCTGGGGCGACGCCGGGTTCATGCAGGATATTGGCATGGAAAACAAGGGACTTGAATACTCGCAGTATGTTTCCAAAGAATCGCTGGCACAACAAGGTGGCTATGCCATGACCAACAAGGGACCGCAACACGACGAAGCCTGGCTGATATTCATGGATATGGTGAACAACCAAATCCCAACTTTCGAGAAGAAAGCCGAGGCTCTTCACTATTTTCCAATGTTTCGCACCTGGTTTGGTCTGGCAGGTTTCTGCAAACTTCCCTGGAATGACGTTGAACCCGAGGATAATGCCCTGCAAACCGAGCCGGCAAAAGTTCCACAGCATGTTGATAATTATGTGACCATTTTCAATGCTGTAACTGGCTCAAATATTGACAAACAGGAAATTGTCAGACAGTCGGAACGCGTTTATAATTTTCAACGCATATTCAACATCCGCCGGGGATATGGACTTCGCAAACACGATGCGCAGCCTTACCGCGCCTGCGGACCGGTAACGAAGGAAGAATATGAATCGCGCGCTGAAAGGTATGATAAGCAATTACTGGAGCAGGTCAGTTACGATCCTAAGGATAAAACCACCGAGGAGAAGATGAAAGTTCTTCGCGCATACCGCGAAAACCGTTATGAACAACTTCTCGATGCAGTTTATGAGCGCCGCGGATGGACGAAGAATGGCGTTCCCACAATTGCGCATCTGCAAAAGATTGGGATGGATTTACCGGAATTGATCGAGGTGGTTGCGCCGCTACAATAATAGAATAGAGAATTAGCGAAATTAAGCGAAGCAAGGCATTTTTGCCGCTTCGCTTTTTTTATTATTTTAGCGATAAATCTTTAATGAAATTGCAAAATGGAAAACCTGCTGAAAGGGATCGTTGAGTTCAGGAATAATGATTTTATAGAACACCGCGACTTGTTCAATAAAATAAGCGAGAAGCAGGATCCCCATACTCTGTTTATCGGATGTTCTGACTCCAGGCTGGTTCCTAATTTAATTACCAAGACGTTGCCCGGTGAAATATTTGTCGTTCGCAATGTGGCAAACATTGTTCCGATTTATACCAATGCAGGAAGCTATTTCGGGGTGACGTCGGCAATTGAGTACGCAGTTAATATCCTGAAGGTGGAAAACATAGTAGTTTGTGGACATTCCAATTGCGGAGGTTGCGCTGCGCTTTACAAACCTGATGAAGCGCTTGCCAAAATTCCTCACACACGCAAGTGGATCGAGCTTGCTCATCCGGTGAGAGATAAGGTACTGAAATTACTGCCAGACAAAGATGATTTCGCTGCCCGCGAATGGCTTACCGAACAGATGAATGTAGTAGAACAGCTTGAACACCTTCTCACCTATCCGCTCATCAAGGAGCGTTATTTCGAGGGAACATTGAACCTTATCGGCTGGCATTACATCATTGAAACCGGCGAAATTTTTGGTTACGACCATGAAAAAGGATTTTTCGAGGCGATAAATTAACTTATGCAAAATGATAAAAAACCAATGGTACGTTATTCTTGAATCGAAAGAGGTTCGTAAAAATTGCCTCATCGGTGTAAAGCGTTTTGGTGAAAATATTGTTGCCTGGCGCGATGCCGATGGAAAACTCAGCGTTTTCAGAGACAAATGCCCTCACCGCGGAATTGAGCTAAGCAAGGGGAAAATCCTCAAAAAACATTTGCAATGCCCGTTCCATGGATTTGAGTATGATGCGGGCGGACTCTGCAAAGTTATTCCAGCTAACGGAAGGGCAACGGCAGTTCCTGATCACATCCGGGCGGTTGCATATCCCGTGCGGGAGGAGCATGATTTCATCTATGTTTGGTTTACGCCCGATCCGGAAAATACCGGAGTTGTTGATAGTGCAACTCTGCCACCCCTACCCTGGTTTGACGATATTGATGATTCTATGGTTTGGAGTGGAATGACCGACCACTGGAAAGCTCATTATTCAAGAGCGATAGAGAATCAGCTTGACATTGTTCATGTGCCTTTCATCCATCATAACACTATTGGAAGGGGAATCGGACCGGTAGTGAATGGTCCATTTACCAAAATCCTGGAAAACGGACTGAGTTTCTGGCCTTCGAATGCTCAGGACAGCGGACAGATTCCTCTCCGGCACGATCAGGTTCCCGAACCAATTGGGAAACAGACCTATCTAACATTTCTCTTCCCGAATCTCTGGCAAAATCATATTATGGATAAAATGCGAATTGTGGTGGCATTTGTGCCAATAGACAACAACAACACTAAGTTTTACCTGCGAACCTATCAGAAGATGGTCAGGATACCTGTGCTCCGGGAACTTTTCTTCTTATTTACCAACATATTCAACCGAATCGTCCTCCATCAGGACCGACGGGTTGTTGAAACGCACCAGCCCCAGGCAACCCAACTAAGAATGGACGAAAACCTGATTCCCGGCGATTATCCGATCATTCAATATCGAAAGAAAAGGGAGGGGTTGAAATTAACGGTAAAATAGGAAAATTTCGCTATTTCGCCATTTCATTAATGACATTTATCCACCTTCATATACGGATATGTAAATTCCGTGGGTGAAATCAGTGTTTCTTTGATCGTTCTTGGGTTTGTCCAACGTAAAAGATTCAGATAACTTCCCGATTTATCGTTTGTTCCCGAACCACGAGCGCCACCAAATGGTTGCTGACCAACTACAGCTCCTGTTGGTTTATCGTTGAAATAGAAATTCCCGGCAGCATACCTGAGAATTCGGCAGGCAGTGTTGAGCGCTTCACGGTCGTGAGAAAAAACCGAACCGGTTAGTGCATAAGGCGAAGTTTGATCGCAGATATGCAATGTCTCTTCGAAATCCTTGTCCTTGTAAACATAAATCGTCATCATCGGTCCGAAAATCTCCTCTTCCATGCTTTTAAAATGGGGATCTTTTGTAAGAATCACCGTGGGCTGAACAAAATATCCAACCGATTTATCGCCGGTTCCTCCAAAAACAATTTCCGCATCCGGCGACCTTTGCGCGTACTCAATGTAACTCATTACATTGTCAAAGGAAGCTTCGTCAATCACCGCATTCATGAAATGGCTGAACTCGCGTACATCGCCAACAGTCACCCTCGAAAGCATCTCTCCCATCCGTTCCTTCACTTCCGCCCATAGCGATTCAGGTATGTAACTGCGTGATGCTGCCGAACATTTTTGACCTTGATATTCGAAAGCGCCACGCACAATGGCTACGGCAACTTCCTGTGGATCGGAAGACGGATGTACAAAAATAAAATCCTTCCCACCTGTTTCGCCAACCATTCGCGGATACGAACGATACCCTTCCATGTTGCCGGCAACCGAGCGCCATATACTGTTGAATGTCTTCGTTGATCCAGTGAAATGAATTCCTGCCAACTCGCGGTGTTTAAGCGCGGAATTTCCAATCATGCTGCCTGATCCCGGGATGAAATTGATCACTCCATCGGGTAAACCAGCCTCTTTGAAAACCCTCATCAACTCATAGTTTGACAGAATTGAAGTGGAGGATGGTTTCCACACAGTCGTATTTCCCATCACCACAGGCGCCATGTTCAGGTTTGAAGCAATTGCCGTGAAGTTGAAAGGGGTTACAGTAAAAACAAACCCTTCGAGCGGACGATACTCCAACCGATTGATAATTCCTGATTGCGAGTGGGGCTGTTCCTTATAGATTTCCGAAGTGAAAAAGGAATTAAATTTCAGAAAATCAATGGTTTCACAAGCCGCATCAATCTCCGCCTGATAGGCGCTCTTGCCTTGACCCAACATCGTAGCCGCATTGATCCGCTGCCGGTATTTCTGTGTCAGTAGTTCAGCCGCCTTTAACGTGATTGAAACACGTTCAACCCATGAAATGGATTCCCACTGACGATGAGCCTTGAGCGCAGCATCAATAGCCATCTGAACTTCCTTTTCGCCAGCTTTATGAAAATGAGCCAGCACATGCTGATGGTCGTGCGGCATGACTACTTTTTCAATATTGCCGGTACGAACTTCCTTCCCGCCGATGATCAGCGGAATATCAATAACTTCCGAACTCATTCGATCCAGTTCGGCATTCAGCATTTTTCGTTCACGACATCCTGGAGCATAGCTCATAGTATGTTCATTCTGTGGGCGTTCAAGGTTAAATATGGCGTTGTTCATGTATTTTTTTTACAAAGTTAATTGAATTTTCGATATGTCGCATTTTGCATATCGAGAGTAATTTTTCAATTGCAAAGATACTCATTATTTAGATACATTCTAAATAATATATTTGATTCGTAAAGACAAAAAAAAAACTGGTACTCCATAATAACTTAGCCCCCTTTTCCCCCTACAACGTTCCTCAATTCCTTTTTGGGGAAGTAATGGCGCTATTATATGAAATATATTATCTTTATAGAAAAACCAGAATAATGAAACAGGACAGTACGCTTGCTATAAGCAGCAAATTACAGGAGTTCAAAATGGGAGATATTATAGGATTTTTGGAACCGATTAGGGACTGATTACAACCATATTGAAAAAAAACATCACAAAAGAGGAATTTCATCTCCTA
>JBAXRP010000074.1:0-17855 GCA_037131145.1 Bacteroidota bacterium | reverse complement strand
TAAGCGTGATGTTTGTGGCAATGTGACAAAAAAATGACTTTTCGGAGTGGGCTCATATTCTGACTTCCACGATTAGGCATGTTTTTCAAATCATAAAAAATATAATTGAGTTGTGATTATCCCTTATTACAACAGATAATCACAACAAATTGAAAAATCAGTTACGGTTATTCCTTAAAAGTGAGGAGTAAACTGATCTGGATCAGGATCAAATGGGGAAAGACAAATTGAGGTGGAGATAGAAAAAGACGCAGCGCTGTGGAGAAAGGTAGGAGACGGGGCATAAAAGGAGGGAACTTTCCTGCTTTGCATCCAGGCGTCTATCTGCCGTGTGATGGTGATAACGTCTTTTGGCAACACGAAATCGGAAGATGAAATAAATTCAAGGTAGCCTTGCGCCTGCCACCGAAGATTGAGAGGTTTGAATTTGAGACCAGGAGCCTGATTCCTGAAATTTGAGTCCCGGAATTAAGGAGAAAGCGCCAGGCGCGTGGGGTTTCCAAAAGGGAAAAAAGCTCTGGCTCAGATTACAATATTGATAATCTTTCCCGGCACAATTATCATCTTCCGCGGCGGTTTTCCCTGCAACCATTTTTCCGATTCTTTTGCTTCGAGCGCAGCCTTTTCAATCTCCGCCACCTGCATATCGGCTGGCAATTCAAGTTTGAAACGGGTTTTCCCATTAAACGATACCGGATATTCAAACGTGTTCTCAACCAGGAAAACCGGGTTGAAAACCGGAAATGAGGCTTTTGTGACGCTATCCTCGTTGCCGAGCAGAAGCCACAATTCTTCGGCGATGTGTGGGGCGTAAGGTGAAATCATCGCAACAAGCTGGCTGAGAATGTCGCGCTTATTGCATTTCAGGTCGGTGAGTTCGTTGGCGCAGATCATAAAAGCGCTCACAGCGGTATTTAACGAAAGCCGTTCAATATCTTCCTGAATCTTTTTTATTGTCTTGTGCAATATTCGCTGCTCGCCGGCTGAAGGCGCGTGATCTGAAACGCTGAAATTATTCTGGTCATCATGATATAAGCGCCAGAATTTACGGATAAACCGGAAAACGCCTTCGATGCCGTTGGTATCCCAGGGTTTTGACTGTTCAAGCGGACCGAGAAACATCTCATACATCCTGAAGGTGTCGGCGCCGTATTTTTCAATCAGATAATCGGGATTGACTACGTTGTAAAGCGATTTCGACATCTTTTCAACGGCGTATCCGCAATGGTATTTTCCTTCTTCAAGGATGAATTCTGCCCCGGCAAGATCAGGTCGCCAGGCGGAAAATGCTTTGGTATCGAGAATATCTGCATCAACCATGCTTACGTCAACATGCATTTCCGTCACTTCATAATTATCCTTCAATCCCAGCGATACGAATGTGTTTGTTCCCTTGATCCGGTAAGCCAGACTCGATCTTCCCTGTATCTTTCCCTGGTTTATTAGTTTTTTATAGGGCTCTTCCTTTACTGATAATCCGATATCAAAAAGGAATTTGTTCCAGAATCTGGAATAGATGAGGTGACCGGTGGCATGCTCATCGCCGCCGATGTAAAGGTCAACATCCTGCCAGTAAGCAACTGCTTCTTTCGAAAAATATTCCTGATCGTTGCGCGGGTCCATGTACCGGAGATAATAACCGCTGGAACCGGCAAAACCGGGCATGGTGTTGGTTTCAAGAGGATAACCCTCCTTTGTTGTCCAGTTTTTAGCGCGCGCCAGAGGCGGTTCGCCGGTTTCGGTAGGAAGATAGGCGTCAACTTCGGGCAGACGAAGCGGAAGTTCGCACTCATTGAGAGTATTCGCTATGCCGTTTTTGAAATAAACAGGGAATGGCTCTCCCCAATAGCGCTGCCGGCTGAAAATAGCGTCGCGAAGGCGAAAATTAACCGTCCCCTTCCCGATACCAAGTTCGTCAACCTTACGAATTACCGCGCTGATGGCGTCCTTCACCTTCATTCCGTTGATGAAACCGGAGTTAACCATAACGCCGTCTTTGGCGTCGAAAGAGTGTTCGGAGATATCGCCTCCTGATACAACTTCGGTGATTGGGAGTTTGAAATGTTTTGCAAAATCGTAATCGCGGCTGTCGTGAGCCGGAACAGCCATAATTGCGCCGGTTCCATAACCGGCAAGCACATAATCGGCTACCCAAATCGGAATAGGCTTTCCATTAAAAGGATTGAGACAATACCCGCCGGTGAACTCGCCCGAAACCTTTTTCACCTCCGCCATACGTTCACGTTCCGATCGGTTTTTGGAAGCGACGAGATACTGCGAAACTGCCTCTTTGCGGTCGGAAGTTGTAATGATTTCAAGTAGTTCATGCTCAGGGGCAAGTACCATAAAGGTTGAGCCGAAGATGGTATCGGGGCGGGTTGTGAAGATATTCAGTGTTTGCACGGAGTCTTTAATCGGAAAATGGATTTCTGCGCCTTCCGAACGACCAATCCAATTGCGCTGCATCTCTTTCAGCGAATCTGAAAATTCAACCGAGTCAAGCCCGTCGAGCAGACGCTGCGAATATGCTGTGATTCGCAGAAACCACTGCCGCATAAGTTTCCGTTCAACTGCATGGCTGCCGCGAACAGAAAATCCGTTAGCCACCTCGTCGTTGGCGAGTACCGTCCCCAGTTCGGGGCACCAGTTTACCATTGCGTCCGATTGATAGGCAATCCGGTAATTCATCAGAATTTCCTCGCGCTGTTTTTCAGAAAATAAATTCCATTCTGAAGCGGAAAAAATTCCATTCCACGATTCGCCGAAGGAGGAATCCTTTTTGATTAAATCCTTGATCCAGTTCGCGGTCATGGCGGCGTTTACGCTACCGTTTCCCTGTGTTTCAAAGATTTTGATAAGCCCGGAAATGGGTTCGGCTTTTTGCTTTTCAATGTTGTACCAATGATGAAAAAGCTGGATGAAGGTCCACTGAGTCCATTTATAATAATCGGGATCGCAGGTTTTTACTTCGCGATCCCAGTCAAAACAAAAGCCGATTTTATCCATCTGTTCGCGGTAACGCACCACGTTTTTTTCGGTGGTTACAGCGGGATGGGTTCCGGTTTGAATGGCATACTGCTCGGCGGGAAGTCCGTAAGCGTCATATCCCATCGGATGAAGCACATTGAAACCTTTCAAACGTTTGTAGCGGGAATAGATGTCGGAGGCGATATATCCCAGCGGATGTCCCACATGAAGCCCGGCTCCTGAAGGATAGGGAAACATATCGAGCACATAGAATTTTTGGCGGGAATGATCAATCTCAGTTTTATAGGTTTTATGATCCACCCAGTATTTCTGCCATTTTTTTTCGATTTCGGGAAAGTTGTATTCCATTGTTATTTAATGATTTGGTATTTATTTATATGAATATCCCCTTGCATTTCTAAATTGTCAAAACGAATTTTTCTTTTGGCGCTTTCTGGCGCTATGTTGTTTTGCTGATTCCACCCAGCTTGTTTAAAGCAAGGCGTCATTCACAATTCTATTAGCTGCCAATATCCACCATTATCAGCGCCAATACGTTCGATTACCTTTAATTTCTTTAACTGTCTTTCAATTGTACTATTTGACTTGCTCGTTTTTCCTGCTAATTCATCAATGGTGATCGTGTTATTTTCCTTTATCAACCTCAAAATTTTCTCCGTCATTTTCTCCGTCATCTTCACCGAACCTTTCACCGAAATTTCCTCCGAAATTTCCTCCGAATGATTAACAGGACGCATAAAACAATTAGATATTTCAACACGGTCATCGAATATTTCTATCGTTATAACCGCTCCTTGTTCGTAGTAATCACGGTGCGAAAGTGCATTGATTGTTGACTCTTTGAACACGGTAAGCGGAATTTCCCATATCTCCTTACGCGGCCCAGCGCCTTCTATCAGGTAGGCAACCTGTAGTTTGCTCTCAATCCAGTCCATCGCTTGCTGGTACTGCCTGTATAGTGTTCCGCCAAAGGTTTTATCGTCTATGATATGCACCTTAGTAATACCTTTGAATAAAACACAACATACAATAGCCTGGAAAAACTGTTCTTCTGGTTTTTTTGCAAAAAACAAAATTCCACCCCGCTTTATGAATCCATTGTCAAATAATTGGAGATTTTCGAGAATCTGTTTGTCTGAAACGGAGGTATTTAATTTTGCTTCTAAACGGAAATCATTAAAATTACCATTGTCAATTTCTGTATATATATCAAACCCAGGGTTGGGAATTGTATCAAAATAAATGCGGTCGCTCTGTTGAAAAAAATCCCGCATCTGCTCGGCAGTTGTCAATTTCTGTGTATTCGGACCTATTCTGACGTAAATGGCGCCCGAAAGCACATACGGATTTTTCAGCCCTGAGGGCGTTTCAATGACGCCTATAGATTTACCATCTACCCTGACAATCTCAACAGAACAATGCAAGGCTGGTGTAATTTCACGGATATAGTTCTGAATCGCCGAGCGTTTGGCATTGTTTATTTCAACTCCCTTTATTTCGTTGGCATCATTTACACCAATCAACAACACACAACCGGCAGCATTGGCAAAAGCACAAATCTCCTCCGACAGTTCTTTTACCTTGGCAGGAACCGAAACCTTAAACTCTACATTGTAGCCCTCGCCACTGGCAACCAATAGTTTTATATCTTCCGGTGTGATCATTTCGTTGTTCGTTGTTCGTTGGTGCATGTATATAAACGCCTTTAAATGCCCTTCGCAAAATTAGTCTTTTCGCCTGAACCTGTAAAATATCTACCTTTGAGACATTAATTAAGGAACATTCATGTCAGAACAGGAAACAGCAGCAGAGCAACCCGCAAAACCGAGAAGGGGGCGCCTTTGGCGGAAAATCCTGTTATCTGTTTTTTTAGTCCTTATTATTTGTTTCGGCGCGTTCATCGCTTTTCTCAACTATTTTGGCGAGAATATGCTGAGACAATATTTACAGGAGAAAATTCTTACTGTCAGTAGCGGAGTTTACCACGCCGATTTCAGTGAAATTAAACTGAATATCTTCACCGGAAAAGTATCTGTTGACAGTTTTACCCTGATTCCGGATACCATTCAATATAACAGGATGAAGGCGCAAGGTAAAACAGCCCGCGCGCTTTACCGGATTTCGTTTTCATCTCTTACTGTTGACCGGGTGCATTTCTGGCAAATCTGGCGGCGACAAAGGATCAATTTCCGACAACTTACGGTTCAGCAGCCAACGCTGAGCATTGTGGGTTTCCCCGATACCGTTTCGGCAAAACACAGGCGGTGGCGAGTTATCTATGAAGATATTTACCCGGCTGTTTCCAGTTTTTTCACCGATTTTCACATTGATTCGGTAAAGGTTGTCAATGGCTTATTCCTTGGTTCATTCCAGAAGAACACTGCAAAACAGTCGGAAGGAGAATATGAATTCAGCGCTTCGCTCAGAGATGTTTCCGTAAACCCTTTCAGCTATTATAACCGCGACCGGGTTTTCTACTCCCGCGAGGTGGATCTGGTGATTCATAACTTCGATTATACGCTTGCCGACAGTCTTTACAACCTGAAAGCCGCAGAAATCGGATTTTCATTGACCCATTCAAATCTCTACGGAAAACAAATTTCGCTGGTTCCAAACCTTTCGGGAAAGAAATTAAATCAGATAAAAAGCGGAGATCTTTACAGATTCGATCTGCCTTCATTTTCGGTAAGTGGCGTGAATCTTTATAAAGTAATGACCAACCGCACTGTGGATATTGATTCTATAATTCTGAAAAAACTTTCTGTAAAGGTTTATCTCAACAAACCTCAGACATCTGCCGGAATTAATCAGAGGAAAAAGAAAAAGCTCAATCTTGCCGGACTTTATACAATTGTTGCAAAGGAACTGAGATATATCAGAATTGATACCGTTTCGGTTAAGGACGGATCGTTCAGCTATTATGGTTCAATACATGACAGAAATCCTGAGCTTAGCGTTGGAAAAGTTGATCTGGGATTATCGGAATTTCTGATTGACTCGCTCTCATATAATGACCGTTCAAGAATATTCTACTCGAAGAGTATTGAACTTGCCGTTGATGATTTTTCGCTGACGATGCGCGATGGAATTCATTATATCAATGCATCATCAATCCTTTTTTCTACCAAAAAATCGCTGATTGACGTACGTCAGTGTTTCATCTATCCCGACAGGATAAAGAATGACCGGAATGTTGCCGACCGGCGCAATATTCTCGACGTCAAAGTTCCCAGGCTCACTTTTTCAGGAATTGACCTGAAAAAGGTTTTCAACCGCCGTATTCTTGATTTCAACCAACTTGTCATCAGCGATCCTGATGTTCATTTTACAAGTATGCATGCGGCGAAAAACCCCGATCCCCGCTTTAAAAAACCAAAAGATTTTTTTGAAGAGGAAAATGAAGAGGTTGTTTACAACCTGTTGAAGAGATACCTCTGGGTAATAAAAGGAAACGAGATTGCCATTGAAAACGGGTATGTCCGGTTTTCGTCGGGACAAAGCGGACCCGAAATTCCCCTGGTTTCGGCTGGTTTTAACCTCGCAATGAATCAGTTTCTGATTGACTCAACGCATGGAATGAACAGTCAGGGTTATTTTTACAGCGCCGATTTCGACCTCGATCTTCGCCTGCTCGCCGTTGTTTCATCCGATAGTTTGCGGCAATTCAAAGCCGACCGGATTCACATTATTACTGTCGATTCGCTTATCGAGGCTGAAAATCTGCAAATTATTAAAACAGCCGCTCCCTCAAAGCCGGGAATTCAATCATTATCAGCAGTTTTTTCACTCGACCATCTTCATCTTTCAGGATTGAATCATAAAAAACTCTTCCTCGATAAAGCGCTTATTGCCGAACTGATTATTCTCGACAACCCTCAATTGAGGCTTAGATCAGAAGCGCGAATACCATTCCGGGGGATCAGACCCATTACGGATACAAGCGGTCAGAATACATTTATCCGCTCTTTTGAAATTGGAAGGTGTCTTGTAAATAAAGGCGATTTTTTTTATGATGGGCAGGAAGATCGTCTTGCATCCTATTTTTCTATGAAAGACATTGATTTTTCCATTGTAAATGCAAAGGTAAACCTTCCGGTTAAAGGAAATCATGACGGAGTGATACGTTTCGATTCCCTGCAGTTGAAGGTCTTTCCGTTGCGGGCGGTTATTGCCGACAGCGCCTATTCACTTGAAGCGTCAAGTCTCGACGTTCACTCCTACCCCATGGATGTTACTTTGAAAGGCATTAAAGTCATTCCGCTCCAATCGTGGAAACAGGCGTCGGATAATCAAAAACTCGCAACAATAAATATTCCTGAGATTAGCGTTACCGGGTTTTATTTCGACCGGGCGATCTTTGAAAACCGTTGGACTCTCAACAGAATCACAGTAGATCATCCTTCGGTTCATGTTGAAATGAAAACTCCTGAGAAGGGAAGCGGGCGAAAGGTAAACATCAACCCCGACAAACTTTTTGCCCTGCCTGTTTTCATGAAAAGCGCCGATGTAAATGTCGTGAATGTGAACCATGCCGAAATCAGCGCCGCCATACATAATCAGGATAGCGTAAGCGCTTATGGTTTGAAGGATATTATGGTTGACATTACCCGGTTCCACCTCGATTCGGCGTCAGGATTAAAACCGGGAACTTCTGTTTTCAATACCGACGATATTTCCATCGCGGCGCCGGGTTTTTCTTATGTTCCCCGCGACAGTCTCTATACCATTTCTTTCAGTCGGTTCGGGTTATCAACAAAAAACTCAACGGCGTTTGTGGATTCATTCACGATAATTCCGAATTTCAATCGCGCCGATTTTTCACAAAGGGTTGGTCGCCAGATAACGCGAATAATGCTGAAGATTCCGCGTCTGGATTTTCTGAATATTGATTTGAGAAAACTGCTTATAAAACAGGAATTGCATATTCGGCGAGTTGATTTGCCGGGACTTGATTTTGAGGCATATCTCGATAAGCGGGCGCCTTTCGACAAGGCAGAACGACCGCCGACGCCGCAGCAGGCGCTCCGGCGAATTAAGTTTCCGGTTTCAGTAGATTCGTTGTCGCTTCATAATGGATTAGTGACTTATGAAGAACAGGAGGGCGATAAACCCGGCAGGATTTTTTTCGACCAGATGAGCGCCACCCTCACTGGTTTGGGCGATCCAGCCAGCGACGGGGCGACCTCGCGAATAATGGAGTTGCACGGCGTAACAAGGCTTATGGGCAAAGGCGAAGCCGAAGCATGGTTTCGTTTTTTCCTCGACAATCCCCGCGATTCATTTACCCTGAAAGCCACTATCGCCGCGATGGATCTCAGGGAATTAAACCCAATGATGTCGAGGCTTGTTCCCGTTTCCGTCAGAAGCGGGTCGCTGAGTAAGGTAGAAATCAGTAATCTTAACGCCAACGACAGCCTTGCGCTTGGAAATATTAACCTTGCATACCACAACCTTGCGATAAAACTTCATCCGGTAACGCCCGGAACCTGGGACAAAATTGAACAGGCTTTGCTCACCGAACTAATTAACCTGATTTTACCGTTAAGCAATCCCGGCGACGACGGGAAACTGAAAAAGGGAATAATTTATTACGACCGCGATCCTTCAAGAGGCTTTTTTAATTTTGTATGGAAAAGCATTCTCAGCGGCATTAAATCGAGTGTTGGCGTTGAAAATCAGGAACAGAAAAAAATCAGGCGAACCGAAAGAGAACGCCACAAGTAATAATTGGTTACTTTTAACCGTTAATTTTCACCATGATTCATCCCGAAGAACCTTATTACCGCCGCAGAATTGCAACCGCCCAGATCACCACGGTCATCAGCATCACTCTTGTGCTTTTCCTCATGGGACTTATGGGGCTTATCGTTCTTCATGCTCAGATGTTATCGGATTACGTGAGAGAAAACATCGGTTTTTCGATAATGATAAAGGACGATATCAGGGAAACCCGGATTCTCGAATTTAAAAAAAGCCTCGATCTGCAATCCTTTGTAAAATCGAGTGAATATTTGCCGCGCGACAAGGCGGCGAAGAAACTAATGAATGATCTTGGGGAAGATTTTGTAGGCTTTTTGGGATATAACCCGTTGCTTCCCGGCATCGAACTGAGAATAAAAGCGCCTTATGCCAACCGCGATTCCCTGAGCCGGATCGAAACCCGGCTGATGGCGCGCCCGGAAGTGAAAGAGGTTTTTTATCAAAAGTCGCTGGTGGACGCAATAAACCGGAATGTTGAAAAGATCAGCCTCATTCTTCTCGGATTCAGCGGAATCCTTTTGTTTATAGCCATTGTGCTGATAAATAATACCATCAGGCTGTCGGTTTACTCAAAACGATTTATCATCAGAAGTATGCAACTGGTTGGCGCTACCGAAGGTTTCATCAGGAAACCGCTGGTAATGCGCAGTATTTTGCATGGCGTGATCAGCGCTTTTTTTGCCCTGCTTATGCTTATGCTGATTGTTTATTTTGCCCTCGAAGAAATTCCCGAACTGATTGAACTCAGCGCTCCGATTATGCTGATAATCCTTGTGGCAGCATTGTTTATCCTCGGTTCTTTTATTTCATTCGGTTCAACCTGGTTTGCCGTTAGAAAATATCTGCGGATACGCACCGACTTATTGTACACTTGATATATCCTGAAAATTCTTTAACTTTGCCAATCAATTCCGAATAAACCATGAACGCTAAAACAAAACCGGCAATACCAAAAACACAGTCAGATGTTTCCAAATCATCTGCCGCCAAAGATCAACCAGTAAAAACTGCCAATACCGGCGAATTTGCTTTCGGTAAAGAGAATTACCGGTTGATGCTTATTGGACTTGCCTTCATTCTCGTTGGTTTTCTGCTCATGATTGGCGGCGGTTCTGACGACCCTGCCAAATTCAGTCCTGAAATTTTCAATTTCCGACGGCTTACCCTTGCGCCAATTCTTATCCTTGTCGGATACATTATCGAGATTTTTGCCATCATGAAAAGACCGAAAGACTGATGAGCGTTCTCCAGGCAATTATCATTGCCATTGTTGAGGGAATAACCGAGTTTTTGCCGGTTTCCTCTACCGGACACATGATTATTACACAAAGCATTCTGGGAGTCGAAAGTACCGATTTTGTCAAAGCTTTTACCGTTAATATTCAGTTTGGCGCAATATTGTCGGTGATTGCGCTGTATTGGAAGCGTTTTTTCCAGTCCTGGGATTTTTACTTCCGCTTGTTTGTAGCTTGTTTACCGCTGGTTATTGCATACCTTCTTGAAAAACAGATAGACTCAATGCTCGAAAGCGTGATGACTGTGGCGGTTGCCCTTCTTATCGGCGGAATCCTGCTGATATTTGTTGACCGTTGGTTTGAAAAACCTGAAAATGTAAATACCAAACTGACATATAAAAAGGCTCTCATTATTGGTTTTTTCCAGATTATTTCTGTGATACCCGGCGTAAGTCGTTCCGCAGCCACCATAGTTGGCGGGATGAGCCAGAAACTTAGTCGCAAGGCTGCTGCGGAATTTTCATTTTTCCTCGCCGTTCCTACAATGTTCGCCGCTTCAGCGCTGAAACTTGCCGGAAATTACAAGATGATTTCCGCCGACAATATCAACCTCCTGTTGATCGGAAACGTTGTTTCTTTCATCGTAGCCATCATAGCTATCAAATCCTTTATAGCTTTCCTTACCCGATACGGCTTTAAATGGTTCGGTTATTACCGGATCGTTGTTGGACTGGCAATAATCATTCTTCTTCTTGCCGGGAAAAGTTTAACCATTCTCTAATGTCATTCCAGTTTGAGCAGGGAGAAATTCTGCTAATCGATAAACCAATCAACTGGACCTCCTTTGATGTTGTCGGAAAAATTCGCTCCCTCATCAGGAAGCGGGAAAAAATCAGAAAGATAAAAATCGGACATGCCGGCACGCTTGATCCGTTGGCGAGCGGACTTCTGATACTTTGCACCGGAAAATTTACCAAACGCATCGAGGAGTTCCAGGGACTTGAGAAAGAATATACCGGCGCTTTCCGTTTGGGTTCCACCACTCCTTCGTTTGATCTTGAGACTGAAGTTGACAGGATTTTTCATGGACAGCTTCCCGGCGAGGCGCAAATCAGGGAGGCAACCGTGCATTTTACCGGCGCTTTAGAACAAATTCCGCCGCAATTTTCGGCAATAAAGATTGATGGAAAAAGAGCCTACGAGTCGGCGCGAAAGGATATACCTGTTGAGATAAATGCGCGAAAAATTACGATTGAGGCATTTGAAATTACCCGCGTTGAATTGCCTGACGTTGATTTTCGCGTGGTTTGCAGCAAGGGAACCTATATTCGATCGCTGGCGCGCGATTTCGGGAATCATCTTGGCTGCGGAGCGCATCTTACCGCACTTTGCCGCACCCGCATCGGAAGCTATTGGCTTCGCGATGCATTCGGGATGGATGATATTGTGAGCCTGTTGTCACCAATGTAAAGTCAGAACACCTAACCTGGGTAAACCAGAAATGACAAAGAACAATAAACAAAATACAAATAAATTCGAAAATTTTAAAAATTCAAAAATCAAAAACAAGACCGATCTCAAATTTAAGCACTTCGAAATTATTCTTCAGCTTAACCTTGTAAACTATGTTCTTCTTTATAAATTGGTTAAATATCCAACTATAATTGAGTTAGATAATTGAAATACTGTTAAATTAATTGCCTAATTTTGTTAATATAAAAACATAAAAATGAAAGAATCAATAAGCATAAAAAATCTTGGGCCACTCAAGAATGTTTTTATTGAAGAAATTAAACCATTTACAGTTCTAATTGGGCAGTCTGGAAGTGGCAAAAGCGCTCTTATGAAAGCAATAGCTTTATTTAGGTGGCTTTATAAAATGCAAAATATTCGTTCTTATCTGAAAAAGAGTAACTTAAAATCTCCTTTTAGATATAGGATGGAAACATATTTGAAAAATTGCGGAATAGATGAATTTGTAAAAAGCAACACTGAAATAGTTTATAAAACTACTTTCGCTTCCGGGAAAACTTATGAAATAAAATTCTCCAATAAAAAATTAGCTAGTTCGCCAAATATTGATTCTTCAGACATTTTTTTCAATAAAATTAGTTTCATATCGGAAAATAGAAATATAATCCCATTATGGGCAGATAAAGGCGCTTCTTTCGCTGGAGGTTATTTAGGGTTTTATTTTCATGAAGTATTTAAAGATTTTGAATTAGCTTCTGATGCAATTAAAGAAGTTGAATTAAATCATATTAACTTAAAATTCTCGGTAAAAAAAAGTAATTCAGGTAAGAAATATAAAATTGAATCTACTAAAAATGAAAAGTTTGAAATAGAATTCAAAAATAGTTCTTCTGGAACTCAATCTTCAACTCCTCTTCTATTAATTTCACAATATTTCTCCCAAAATTTTGATTTTGAAGCTGCTTTTAATCGTTCTGTTCTTAACTATTTATCATCTACTGATAACCTAACAATGTTCAAAGCGGTTAAAAATCTCAGTGAGATTAAAAAGAAAATTTTCATTCATATTGAAGAACCTGAATTGAGTCTTTTCCCTGATGCACAATGCAAATTGATGGATGATTTAGTTTCAAATTGTTTTATTAAGAACCAGAACGAAGTTGAACTCTTCATATCAACACATAGTCCTTATATCGTTAATTATCTTAATTTACTCATTAAAGCATTTGACAAGAATAAAATGGACGATGTGGCACGATATAATTACGATAATTTAGCTGTATATCAAGTACATGATGGGGAGCTATTTAACTTAATGGTACAAAATGAGCGGCTAGTAAATACTAACCCTTTATCAGATACAATAAATTATATTTATAACAAATACAATGAGTTAGGTTAGCATGGACAATTTATTGAAAATTGATTTAACAGCATTTAATCATCTTCCTCCATCTGTTCTGAATATACGACAGGACACAAAACTTCCATATTTTGAAATTGAGGATAACAACAGAAATTTGGTTATTTGTTCTGCTGCTGGTTGCGGAACAGCACGATACAACAATCCAAAATGCTTTGATACAGTCATAATAGACTACGATGGTTTTCTTACCAGTCTCCCTCATGACTTTCAACAAGGGAAAAAGCGTTGTGATTCAATTGTTTATACTCAGAACTGTGCATATTTTTTATTAAATGAACTGAAAGATAGAATTCCAAAACCTTCTGTTCTCGCTGTAGCCATCACACAACTTCTAGCGACATTAAGAGAAATCAAAAAGGTACCTAATATAAACACGTTTATTGGTTCTTTTACTATAAAGAGATGTCTTTATTGTAATAAACAAGTATCTTCTCCATCTCCAACTATAACTGCCACAATAGCATTTAACAGGATTGGCACTCTTGCCCAAAATGGATTTAAGCTTTCAAATTCAGATATTGCATCTTTGGGTTTCGAACTATTTGAATACATGGGAAACCACATTATACAATTAAATTAGCCAACAAACTCGAGCTAATAAAATAGTGAAAAAGAAACACTGGTGGCAACAAACGCTATTGCAAATGCGGGTATGCGTGTTCGTTGAAACATTTGAAATCTTTACATACATTTGTGCTGGCTGACAGTTGTGCAGCAATTTATTCCCGCACTTGCCATAGCGTCGGTCGTTGAGCTGCCCCACACCTGCTGCCTTGTTTTAATCATGTTGATGCTATTGCCTGACAACTATGCCACTGTGATTTTTTTGTACTTTTGCCCGGATAAGAGAATTGTTTAATTAACTCAAAAACCTATCCCAAATGCGAAATGCTCTACTTTTCCTGATTTCGGTTGTGTTTGTTTTCAATTTCCAAAAGATTGGATCAGCGCAGAATGATGTTCCAATTCATCCTTCCCTGATCGGAAAGATTGAATTTAAAGGTATTTCCCCTCCTCTGCGGGATTTGCCTGCTGTAACTGCGGAAGAGTTTGCCGCCATGAAAGAAAAAGCCTTAAAAAGAGCTGCCAACAAAAAGATAGAGCCGCGTCTCTATCCTTATGCTGAAACCGCGCTGCCAAAAGGTCCTGATGCGGCATGGCAGAAAACAATGGGGGAATCGGCGGGCTCAAAAGCGCCGATCTACAATTTCGAAGGACAAACAACCACCTCATTTCCTCCCGATTGTAATGGAACCGCCGGACCCAACCACTATATGCAAACTGTTAATACAACTTATGCAATTTATAGTAAAACCGGCTCCCTGCTGGCTGGTCCCACAAATATGAACCTATTGTTTGGCAGTGTGCCCGGAGCGACATGCAACGATGGCGATCCGCTTATTCAATATGATGAACAGGCAGGACGTTGGCTCGCCGTGGAGTTCTCGCTTTGCGGATCAAACGACCTTATGCTGATTGCAGTTTCAACCACAAGCGATCCGACAGGTACCTGGTATCAATATTCGTTCGATGTTACCGATACGCCCGATTACGAAAAAATAGGAGTGTGGCAGGATGGCTATTACATGGGAACCAATACCAGTTCGGGCAATGATATTTACGTTTTTGAACGATCCAAAATGCTGGTTGGGCAAACTGCTCAAATGGTAGCTTTTGACAACTCATGGAGACCTGGAACCGGTTTTTTGTGCGTTCCGCCTTTGGATAATGATGGCGTAGCGGCTCCCGCCGGATCGCCCGGAATGTTTATTGCCTTTAACGACGACGCTGTTGCCGGAGGATCAGATCAGTTATGGCTATATCAACTCGCTGTGAACTGGGTAACTCCTTCAGCCTCCACTTTTACCCGCACGCAGCAACTTAATGTAACTCCATTCGACAGTCAGTTTACTCCCTCATGGGATGATATTACCCAGCCCAATTCACAAAAACTCGACGGTGTGCCGCAAGTCATTATGAATGCGCCGCAATACCGTAATTTCGGGACTTATCAAACCATTGTCTGTTGCCATACCGTTGATGTTGACGCCACTAATCATGCAGGCATTCGCTGGTATGAATTAAGAAAAACGCCGCCTGCCACTACCTGGACTATTCGTCAGCAAAGCACTTTTGCTCCCGATATCCACTCGCGCTGGATGGGAAGCATTATGCTTAACGGAAGCGGAAAGATTGCTCTGGGATACTCAATCTCCAGTTCGACCATTTATCCCGGAATCCGTTATTGCGGTCAGTCGGCTACCGCTTATGGCGGCGCAACCAGTGTGTTGGACATTCCGGAGGAGATAATTTATAACGGAACAGTAGCTCAGACCAGCTATAATCGCTGGGGCGACTATTCTCTCATGTCGGTAGATCCTTCCGACGACCAGACATTCTGGTTCTCCACCGAGTATGTTAAGACTGGCGGAACCACTAAGGGATCAAAAATTGCCTCATTCAAATTCGGGAATGCTCCCGCAGTTGTCACGCTTGCCGCAACTTCTGTTACCGGAACAACAGCAACCATTAACGGAACTGTTAATCCCAACGGACTTGCAACGACCTATTATTTCCAATGGGGAACAACAATCAGTTATGGTACGAATACTGCCACTACTTCTGCCGGTTCGGGCGCGGTTGCAATTGCCGTTAACGCCAACCTTACTGGTTTGACTGGAGGAACTACATATCATTACAGGCTTACTGCCACAAACAGCGATGGCAATTCTTATGGAAACGATCTTACTTTCACTCCCGGAGCTGCTGCTGTAACAACAACTGCCGTCACCTCCATAACCCTGAATTCCGCTGCTTCAGGCGGAAATGTAACTACCGATGGCGGCTCACCGGTAACCGCCCGCGGAGTTTGCTGGGCAACTACCGTTAGTCCGGTCGTAACCGGGAATCACACTACTGATGGCTCAGGAATTGGCGCGTTTACAAGTTCGATCACAGGATTATCGGCAAATACTTTGTATCATGTAAGAGCTTATGCAACAAATTCAAGCGGAACCTATTATGGCGAGGATCTTACATTCACTACGCTTTGCGGAATTATTTCAACTTTCCCCTGGAATGAAGGGTTTGAAAACGCCGGTCTTATCCCAAATTGCTGGACTCAGGAGCAGGTCAACAATTCAGGTATTAACTGGACGTTTATAACCGGGAGTGGCAACGGTCATCCTGCCGCCGCCCACACTGGTACGTATAATGCGTGTTTGAAGGATGTTACATCGGCAGACAACAAGACGCGGCTGATCACGCCGCCACTGAATCTGTCGGTAGTAGCTTCGCCGCAAATAAAATTTTGGCATACGCAGGCTTATTATAGCCCTGATCAGGATTTGTTAACCGTTTTCTACAAATCCTCCGTTGGAGGAACATGGACACAATTGACGACATACACAAATAACATTACTGCATGGACGCAGGAGACTATTGTTTTGCCAAACCCGTCGGGTGATTATTATATTGCTTTTGAAGGGAATGCAAAATGGGGTTACGGAGTATGTGTTGATGATGTACAGGTTTCAAGCTCCTGCACATCCTCGTTTCCAGTGAGTATTTCTATTGTCGCCTCCGCCAACCCTGTTTGCCAGGGTACAAACGTTACTTTCACGGCAACGCCGGCAAACGGGGGAACAGCCCCTGCATACCAGTGGAAAGTTAATGGCGTTAATGCAGGAACCAGTAGCGCAACTTACAGTTACACCCCAGCCAACAATGATGCTGTTACGTGTGTACTTACATCTAACGCCACTTGTACTACAGGAAATCCGGCGACTTCAAATACCATAACCATGTTGGTAAATCCATTGCTTCTGGTTGGTTCAATCAGCGCAAACCAGACAGTATGCGCGAATACAACGCCAGCTCTATTGACTGGTATTGCGCCGCTGAATGGTACTTTGCCAACCTACCAGTGGCAGAGTTCATTGAACAATAGCTCCTTTAGCAATATCAACGGCGCTACCACGCTGAATTACCAGCCCGGATCATTGTCGGCGACAACATACTACAAGCAATTGCAAAATGCTTCGGGCGCCTGCGGAGGTCCTTTGCTTACAAATACACTGACAATGACCGTACAGCCATTGCTGCCTGTCAGCGTTTCAATAACTGCGTCGGCAAATCAGATTTGCGCCGGAACCGCCGTTTCATTCAACGCAATACCCATCAACGGTGGAAACACCCCTGTTTTTCAGTGGAAGGTGAACGGAGTGAACGTAGGAGCGAATAGTTCAACATATAGTTTCAGCCCTTCAAACAATGATGTAGTGATTTGTACGCTGACGTCCGGCGCTACCTGCACAACAGGAAATCCAGCAATATCCAATACCATCATCATGGTCGTAAATCCTTTGCTGCCTGTCAGCGTATCAATAACTGCGTCGGCAAATCAGATTTGCGCCGGCACAACTGTTACTTTAACAGCAACAGCCACCAACGGTGGAAGCAATCCGCTATTTCAGTGGAAGGTGAACGGAGCATACGTGGGAGCGAATATTTCAACATATAGTTTCATCCCTTCAAACAATGATGTAGTGATTTGTACTCTGACATCGGGCGCTACCTGCACAACAGGAAATCCAGCAACATCCAATACCATCCTCATGGTTGTAAACCCTTTGCTACCGGTAAGCGTTTTAATAACGGCGTCGGCAAACCAGATTTGCGCCGGCGCCGAAGTGATTTTTACAGCAACAGCCGCCAACGGTGGAACCAACCCTGTTTTCCAGTGGATGGTGAACGGATTGACTGTTGGATCAAATAGTTCAACCCTTAATTACATTCCGTCAAACAATGATGTGGTTACATGCGCATTGACATCCAACGCTACATGCGCAACAGGAAATCCAGCAACATCCAATTCCATCATCATGGTCGTAAATCCTTTGCTGCCGGTTAGCGTTTCAATAACGGCGTCGGCAAACCAGATTTGCGCCGGCGCCGAAGTGATTTTTACAGCA
>JBAXRP010000073.1:0-17939 GCA_037131145.1 Bacteroidota bacterium | reverse complement strand
CATATCATCCCTTCGGGATTTGGTTGCAAAACCAATCTTTTCAATCTATAATCATATCATCCCTTCGGGATTTGGTTGCAAAACCAATCTTTTCAATCTATAATCATATCATCCCTTCGGGATTTGGAAACCAACCAACATTTTATCTAATCGAAGTTTTGCAAACCCCGAAGGGGTGAAATTATTCTTCATAATACCTGCTATCTCCAAACTTATTTACAACTTGACCTAAGCAGATAAACAATTTTTAATTTTCAACCGAACCCACTCCCTGGCATTTACAAACGCCTCAATCCACGGAGTTATTTCATCATTTCCCCGGTTTTCGGGATACCATGCCCATTGCCAGGGCAACACGGAATCCTCAAGATGCGGCATGATGGCGAGGTGACGGCCATCGGCAGAGGCGATGCAAGCCGCATCGAACTGCGAACCGTTTGGATTTCCAGGGTAATCATGATAACTGAATTTTGCCGGGATGTGATACTGATCTTCTGTTCCTGGAAAGTTGAACTTTCCTTCACCATGGGCAACCCATATCCCAAGTTTTGAACCGGCCAGGCTTTTCAGCATGACAGAATGGTTTTCAAGAATATCCAGCCCCACGAAACTGCATTCATATTTGTGCGAATCATTCCACGACATCTTCGGATGATCCTTTTGTCCAGGATAAATCAACCCAAGTTCAACCATCAACTGACAGCCGTTGCAAACGCCAAGGCTTAGGGTATTATCCCGCTTAAAGAAATTATCAAGCGCCAGTTTTGCCCGTTCATTGTAAAGGAATGCACCCACCCAGCCTTTGGCAGAACCCAATACATCGGAATTGGAAAAACCGCCCACGAAGGCGATCAGGTTAACATCCGACAGATCCTCGCGACCGGAAATCAGATCGGTGATGTGAACATCCTTGACATCAAAACCAGCCAGATATAACGCCCAGGCCATGTCGCGGTCGCGGTTCACCCCTTTTTCACGGATAATTGCGGCACGAACCCCGGAAGAAGTTCTGCGTTGAGGATCAATTGAATATTGCCTGAATTTACCGGTGAATGTTTCGTTAAACCTGAAGAGGAGTGGTTGTTCCCTGAAATTTCTGTACCGGAGAAGGGCAAGCGCTTCGCCCGATTGCTTCCGGTCTAACAGGTAAGAGGTGCGAAACCAGGTATCGCGAAGCCGGTCAATATCGAACGAGTTATTATCGCTCCCGTTTCTTACAGAAAGGATCCGATCATGCCGGATGGCGCCGATCCTGATAAATTGAACCCGCGCCAGTTTGAAGATTTCGCTGATGGCGTCCAAATCGCTAACCTGGACAATGATCCCCGGATTCTCATTGAAAAGCAGTTTGATGGTGTCGCGTTCTTCCAGCGGAGTGAGGTCAGCGTCAATGCCGAGACCTTCTGCGGGAAAACACATTTCCAACAATGAAGTGATCAAACCTCCTGCTGAAATATCATGGCCGGCAATGACCATGTTATTTTCGATGATCTGCTGGACAGCCTCAAAAACCCTGATGAAATATGCTGAATCTTTAACCGTCGGAGCTTCGTTTCCAAGAGCGTTAACAACCTGCGCGAAACTGCTGCCACCCAGTTTCAGCGTATCGCAGGAAAACCCGATATATAGCAAATGAGAGTCCTGCACATCCAGTAGTACCGGACTGATCACCCGTTTAACATCCGACACCTCGCCAACCGCCGAAATGATCGCCGTTCCCGGGGCATACACAACTTTTCCCCCCGGGTATTTCTGGGTCATTGACAAAGAGTCCTTCCCTGTCGGGATGTTGATGCCAAGTTCGATGGCGAAATCGCTGACTGCTTTTACTGCGGCATAAAGCCGGGCATCTTCCCCCGGATTTTTGCAGGGCCACATCCAGTTTGCCGAGAGTGAAACGCCTTTCAGTCCATGAGATAATGGCGCCCAAACGAGATTGGTAAGCGCTTCTGCTATTGCCAGCCTCGATCCGGCTATCGGGTCAATCATGGCGGCGGCGGGGGCATGCCCGATTGATGTCGCTATTCCCTTTGTTCCTGTGTAGTCAATTGCCACAACCCCGAGGTTGTTTAGCGGAAGCTGGATTGCTCCGCATGTTTGCTGCTTTGCAATTTTTCCTGAAACAGCGCGATCAACTTTGTTGGTCAGCCAGTCCTTGCAGGCAACACCTTCGAGTTGAAGCGTTTTTTCAAGGTATTCGCCCAGCCGATCCTGATTATAAGTTAATTGGGAATAGATTACAGGGCGTGATTTGTCCCGGATGATGGTAGTTGGCGGTTTTCCGAAAAAATCCTCCATCCTGAGGTCAATCGGATTTGATCCGTTATTGTGATCACTGAAAATCAATTGATGATCCCCAGTGGTGCGGCCTGTAAGATAGAGTGGCGCCCGTTCACGGTTTGCCACTGCCTCGAGCAGTGCCAGATCTTCATCCTTTATCACCAGCCCCATCCTCTCCTGCGATTCATTGCTGATAATCTCCCTGGCCGACAATGTCGGATCCCCTACCGGGAGCGCATTAATATTGATGATTCCGCCAGTATCTTCAATCAATTCCGAGAGAGAATTAAGATGCCCCCCGGCACCATGGTCATGTATGGAAACGATCGGATTTACCTCCATTTCAGTCATCGCCCTGATAGCGTTAAAAACCCGTTTCTGCATCTCCGGGTTCGACCGCTGGACGGCATTCAGTTCGATAGCATTTTCAAATTCGCCCGTGGCAACTGAAGAAACAGCGCCTCCGCCCATTCCGATCCGGTAATTATCACCGCCCATCACCACGATGGACTGCCCCTCTTCCGGTTGCTCCTTTAGGCTGTCAGACTTCCGGGCATAACCGATTCCGCCAGCCATCATGATCACTTTATCGTAACCAAAGGTCTGTCCGTTTTCTTCGTGTTCGAAAGTAAAAACCGACCCGCAGATTAGCGCCTGTCCAAATTTATTGCCGAAATCGCTTGTTCCATTCGAAGCCTTGATAAGGATCTCTTCGGGGGATTTGTAAAGCCAGGGTCTGGCTTCAATATCTGTTTCCCAGGTACGACCCGGTTCAAGACGCGGGTATGCTGTCATATAAACTGCAGTGCCTGCCATTGGAATACTTCCCTTTCCTCCCGCCATCCTGTCGCGGATTTCTCCGCCGGATCCTGTTGCGGCTCCGTTGAAAGGTTCTACGGTTGTTGGGAAATTGTGAGTTTCCGCCTTCAGGGAGATGACAGAGCTGATGTCGCGAATGGTGAAGAAATCGGCAATATCATGGCGGATTGGCGCAAACTGCTCCATTTCGGGACCCATTATAAAAGCCACATTATCTTTATAAGCAGAGACCAGAAAGTTGGGATGTTCTTTGGCAGTCTTTCTGATCAGTTCGAAAAGGGAATAAGGCATCTCTTTCCCGTCGATGATAAAGGTTCCGTTGAATATTTTATGACGGCAATGTTCCGAATTGACTTGCGAAAAACCAAAAACCTCGCTGTCGGTCAGCATTCGTCCCAACTTCCGGCTCAATTCAACCAGATAGATGATCTCATCGTCGCTTAGCGCCAGTCCTTCCTGTTTGTTGTATGCGTCCATATCTTCGATGAACCGCACTGGATCAGGATCGTGGATGATGTGGAATATCTCCTGGTCGAGTTCGTTGTACAAATTCTGGAGCATAGGATCGAAGGGGATTTCAGATTTCGGATTTCGGATTTCGGATTTTTCAATCTTAACAAATTCTTCTATTCTCCCAATCCCAACGATCCCCATATTCTGCGAGATCTCAACAGCGTTGGTACTCCACGGTGTAACCATTTCGCGGCGGGGGCCAACGAAGGAACCCTGTAAAACAGGTTCGGCGATGCACTGTGCACCGCCGAACAGCCATGTTAATTTTTCCCGGTCGCTATCGCAAAGGGTTTGCCGACTTTCCACAGCGTAGAACTGATCGGAGTTTCTGAAAAATGTAATCATATGAAGGGAATTCAAAATTCAAAAAAATTCAAAATTCGATTGTTCTAATGTTCTATTATTCGATTGTTCTGTTAACTCGTCAGAAACCGCTCCGCCTCAATCGCCGCCATACACCCTGTTCCGGCAGCAGTAACTGCCTGGCGGTAATGATGGTCCTGCACATCGCCGGCGGCAAACACCCCTTCGATGCTGGTTTGCGTGGTTCCGGGTTTGGTTTTGATATAGCTCATGTCGTCCAGTTCGAGTTGCCCTTCGAATAATTCTGTATTCGGTTTATGTCCGATGGCAACAAATAATCCCATCACGCTGATATCTCTTGATTCGCCGGTTTTGACATTTCTGACCCTCACTCCTGTTACGCCGCTCATATCTCCAAGCACCTCTTCGGGAGCGCTGTTCCAAACCATTTCAATATTTGCTGTGGTAAGTACCTTATGCTGCATCGCTTTCGAAGCGCGGAGTTCATCGCGGCGATGAATCATATACACTTTTTTACAAAGTTTGGCAAGGTAGGTTGCCTCTTCCGCAGCGGTATCGCCGCCGCCCACGATAGCTACGTCTTGTTTCTTGTAGAAAAACCCGTCGCAGGTCGCGCAACCTGAAACACCTTGTCCCATAAATTTCTTCTCCGATTCCATGCCGAGCCATTTCGCGGATGCGCCTGTGGCAATGATAACAGTTTCGGCTGAGAGAGTCTTTCCATCATCGGCTTTCACGATAAACGGACGCTTTGAAAAATCAACCCCGGTGACAACTCCAAAACGGATATCAGTTCCAAACCGCTCAGCCTGTTGTTTAAACTCCTCCATCATCTCTGGTCCGGTGATCCCTTTGGGATATCCGGGAAAATTCTCCACTTCGGTGGTGATGGTGAGTTGTCCGCCGGGCTGCATTCCCTGGTACATCACGGGTTTCAGATCAGCTCTGGCGGCGTAAATTGCGGCGGTATAACCTGCGGGACCTGACCCAATGATCAGGCAGCGGACGGATTCGATTTGTTCGTTCATAGATTTGGGTTTAGGGTGCAAAGGTAGGGAAAAAGCGTTTTTAAAGGTCGCTTATCTTATTCATATACTGCAAACGCTGTAAATGTAACATTCTGATCGGAAATTTTCAGTTCCAGGGTCCAGGGTACAGGTTCCAGGTTCCTGATAATCAAAAACACTTCGCCATTTTTTTTAGGCAAGAAAGCCGGGGCGAGAGTTGTGCGGGATAATTATTTTATCCCCAAAACGAAACCCAAAGCCAAAATTTATATATTTGTAGGAAAGTCCATTATGTCAGGCTTTGAAACCCTTTTTGTCGCCGGAAAAGTTCCCGAACGAAAAACCTGACAAAGATTCATCAGCAGTTAAATCATTTTAACAGGAGATTCATTATGAAACTAAAGATCAAAACCATATTGTATTTATTGTTGACTTTTCTCACATTAATGATTATAAGCGGAATGATCCTTTCTAAGGGCAGGTTGATTGACGTCCAGAATGAAATATTCGGGATTGTGGAAAGCTATGTGTTAAGGTCTGGTATGGCTTCTGATATTGTCAGAAACAAGGAGACCATTGATTCTGATGTACAATTATTAAAACTTCTTCCTCTATCGGAAGAAAAGCGGGAATTGAAAAGTAGAATTGACAGAAAATTTGACGAGTCGTTTTCAATGATTTATGAGTTGTCGAAAAGCGAAAATCAAGAAGGAAAATTACATCTCATGAAATTGAAGGAGGACTTTACTGATTATAGCAGGAAGATCAATCAACTCTATTTACAACTCTATTATTCCCGGATTCCATCGGGAACTTCAACGCTCCGGACTAATGACGATCTGTATGAGACGAAGATCATGCAGTCGCTCGATGACGCTGCAAAGAAGTCAGGTGAAACGCTGGCGCTTTATATTGACATGAAAAAGACAGAAATCGCCGCTTCCATTTTGCAGACAAGAAAAACCATCAATGTCAATGAGTATGTGATTTACTTTCTGGGAGTAGCTTTTCTGACGTTTGGAATATTGCTGGTTATTGTCATCCTTCGGTTTGTTTATACCCAGGTTGGCGGCGAGCCTGTTGAAATTCGTACAATCACAACAAGAATCACTGAGGGCGATTTTTCTTTTAAATTTCCGTTGATAACGAACGGGATTTTTTCTTCGATTAAGATACTAAATCAGACCATGAGCGAGGTGGCTTCAAATGCGCAAAGCATTGCCAATGGCGACTTTACTGTGAAGATTATTCCTCAATCGGAAAGCGATCAGTTAGGAAATTCTTTGGCAAAGATGACCCGAACTCTCATGGATTTGCAGAAAGTTACTGAGGAAATATCTCAGGGGAATTTCGCCCGCCGACTCGAAGTGAAAGGCGAGAACGACCTGGTTTCGCAATCAATTAACCTCATGAGCGAAAACCTCGAAAAGAGTGAGATTCACAATAAGGAACAAAACTGGTTGAAGGATGGTTTGAACAATCTGAGTAAAGAACTTTCCGGCGATCAGAGCCTTGAGAAAATCACATCGCATGCTATCAGTTGCCTCGGCAGATATAGCGACGCAGGCAGAGGAGTCATCTATCTTTTAAACGAGCAAACAGGAAAACTCCATCTCGTTAGTTCCTTTGCATTCACAGAACGGGATGCCTTGTCAAATATCTATGAGTTGGGGCGCGGGGTTGTTGGACAGGTTGCGCTTGAGAAAAAGGCAATCCTGCTAAGATCTGTGAGCAGGGATGAAGCGCCGGTGACGTCGGGCACTACAAACACATTGCCGGTAAACACCTACACATATCCGATTTTGTACGAAGAAAGCCTTATGGGCGTCATTGAACTATCCTCCCTGCAGCCGTTTAGCAGAATCCGGGAGGCTTACTTCGAACAATCGAACCAGATTATTGCATCAAGTATCTTTTCAGCCATTCAAAGGTCAAAAATCGAGATTTTGCTGCATAATTCACAGGTGGCGCAGCGGGAAGCTGAAGAGAAAACAATCGAAGTTCAGGAAGCCAATGCCCTGCTGGAAGAACAATCACAGCAAATAAGAATGCAATCGGAACAACTCCAACAAAGTAATTCGCAACTTGAAGAGCAGCAACAGCAATTGCAGCAGCAGTCGGAGGAGTTGCAGCAAACCAATGCTCAGTTGGAAGAGCAGCAGCAACAACTTATGCAGCAAACCGAAGAACTTCGCCAGGGTAATGACCACCTGCAACAAGCCAAGACTGAACTCGACGCCAAAGCCAACGACCTGGAGATGTCAAATAAATATAAGAGCGATTTCCTCGCCAACATGTCACATGAATTACGTACGCCGCTCAATTCTATCATCCTGCTTTCGAAAATGATGCAGAAAAATGAACGAGGCAATTTCAATGCCGACGATATTAAACGCGCCAGAGTAGTTCATTCTGCCGGTGAAGAGCTTCTCCGTTTAATCAATGACATTCTCGACATCTCAAAAATTGAAGCCGGGAAAACTTCATTGCTGATAAGCGATTTTCCTGTTGAAGATATGCTCGCCGATCTGAAACATTTCTTTTCAGGCACTGCAAAAAACAAAGGGCTTGAACTAATAATCGAAGATAACCTGAAAAAATCAATATCAAGCGACCGGGACAAGGTTTCGCAGATACTTCGCAATTTTATATCAAATGCGCTGAAATTTACCAAAAATGGCAGCATAACCGTTTTTGTGCAGGATAGCGGCAAGGCAGAAAAGCCTGTAAAAATTACAGTGAGAGATACTGGAATTGGCATTGCATCAGAAAAACACAAGATGATCTTTGAGGCGTTTCAGCAGGTTGACAGTTCAATTTCGCGAGAATTTGGCGGGACCGGGCTGGGACTTACGATTTCTCAAAAGTTAGCGTCACTATTACGAGGCGAAATTATACTAAACAGCGAGGAGGGAAAAGGCAGTGAATTTTCGTTGTTACTTCCCGCAAAACTGGAGCCGCTGAACATTGAACATGTTGAATATGCAAAGACCAGGGTCAGAGAAAAACAGACAAATACCACCCCTGAGCCTACGCCGGTCAAGGTTATTGAACCGTTTGTTGATGACCGGAAGACGATTAAACCCGGTGATAAAATTATCCTGATTGTAGAAGATGACTACACCTTTGCCGATATCGTGACGATGGTAATCCACAACATGAACATGAAGGTATTGCATGCCGCCACCGCCGAGCAGGGTCTTGGACTTGTGCAGCAATTCAAGGTTCACGGAATTGTACTCGATCTGGTTCTTCCCGACATGAACGGGGTTGACTTTATGCGACGGTTGAAAAGCTATAAAGATTTAAGACATATACCTGTGCAAATTATTTCCGGGCACGAAAAGAACCCGGAATTGATGCGTATGGGCGCACTCGATTTCCTCCAGAAACCGGTCGATCAGGAACAGATTCAAACAGCCATCCAGGGCATTCTGAATTTCAGTGAGAAAAATCCCAAAGACCTGCTTATTGTTGAAGATGATGAAGGACACCGCAACGCGCTTATTGAACTTATCCAAAGTCAGGATATAAGAGTCAAGGGCGTTGAAACCGAAGAAGAAGCTACAAATGAACTGCAACGGGGTATTTATGACGCTGTGATAATTGATCTTGGGCTGAAATCGGGTAGCGGCATTAATATCTGCAAGTATGCCAGGGAGAATCAAATCAAAGCGCCGATCATAGTTTATACCGGAAAACAATTATCGGCGGAAGAGGAGAAAAATCTTAAACGGTATGCCGACAGAATCATCATCAAAACCGTTCATTCCGAAAACAGGCTGCTCGATGAGCTTATGCTTTTTCTTCATCAAACACAGCGGGATTTCCCTGATAAAACAGAGTCTGCGCCCGATATTAATTTTAGAATGAAACGCCTTTCGGGAAAGACTATTATGGTGGTTGATGACGATATAAAAAACGTTTTTGTCCTGAGCACAGCGCTCGAAGAACATGGCGCGCGGGTGATTGATGCGCAGAATGGCAAAGAGGCGTTGCGGCTTCTTGAAGAAAAAGGCGCCGACCTGGTGCTGATGGATATCATGATGCCGGTGATGGACGGCTACACCGCAATTGCGAAAATCAGAGAGAATTATCATCTTAAAAAATTACCAGTTATTGCTTTAACAGCAAAGGCTTTGAAGGAAGATCGTGAAAAATGTATTGCCGCAGGCGCCGATGACTACCTCTCAAAACCCGTTGATTACGAAATGCTGATCGGGCTTGTTGAAGCCTGGTGCCAGAAAAAAGGCTGATTATGAACATACACGCCTTTAGCGCCACGAAGTCGCACCATATATCGGTGCAGGGGAACATGCAATTTCAGTCGGACCGGGATATGCTATTCGATGAACTCAAGTCCGGCAAATATATTGAAGTTGAAATTACCTTCTTCGACGCCCGAATACTGCCCTCCGATGTTATTACTTATTTAAAATCATTTATTGAAACACAGAAAAATATCAAGGTCAGGATTAACGTGTTCCACAGATACCTTGGATCCTATTTGTTCAGGCTGGGCATTTTGTGTAATATGCTACAACAGCATACCATTGAATACCGCGAAGCGAGAAAAATCAAGGCTATCGCTCTGGGCGGTTCGGCAGGAAGTCTCGATAAAATCATGGCTATCATTGCAAAACTGCCGCATAAAGAGATCAGCGTTTTTATCGTTCAGCACATTCTTGAGCAGGAACCAAATTATCTAGGTGAAATTTTACAGAGGAATACCAAATTCAGCATTGTTCCTGTTGTTGATAAAATACATGTCAGGGCGGGCTGCGTCTATATTGCGCCTCCCGGACATCACATGCGGGTTGAGCATGGCAGAATAAGGTTGACGACTGAAGCCAAAATCAACTTTGCGAGACCCTCTATCCATGTTACTTTTGAATCGCTGGCACATGAGTACAAAAACGGACTGATTGCCGTTATGCTCTGCGGTTATGGCGAGGATGGCGCCGCCACCTTCCCGTTGCTGAAACAATCAGGCGCTATTACTATTATCGAAGATCCGCACGACTGTGAAGCGAAAGATCTGTTGCTGAATGCCTGGAAAACCGGGGTTGTAGATTACAAATTTCCTTTGCCGGAACTGGCGTCCTACCTTGCCCGCGTGATTGAACCCGAAACCCAGAAAATTGACGACGCCGATCTGAAGCGGTTTTTCGACAGAATCAACGACCATTACGGTTATGACTACCGCCACTATAATCCACAAAGCGCGGCGCGACGGATTGCGCGAGTGATGTCAGATAATCATATATATTCCTTCCGACGGTTTGAGGAGTTGGCATTGCAGGATCGCGACCTCTTTGAAAATCTTTTCCTTGAATGTTCTATAAATGTCACCGAATTTTTCAGAAATCCTTTTACATTTAAATTTATCCGCGAAAAAGTTCTGACCTATCTCGATTCATTTCCGCATGTGAAAATATGGAGCGCCGGATGTTCAACAGGGCAGGAAGCCGTGACGCTGGCAATTCTTCTCGACGAACTGGGAATACTTCACAAATCGCAAATCTATGCTTCGGATATAAATCCTTATGTAGTGGAGGAGGCGCAGAATGCAATCTATTCTGAAAGCATGATTGAGAGTAGCCGCAACAACTATATTCATTCCGGAGGCTCCCAAAAATTTGAAGATTATTTCCAGATTAAACACGGATATGCCCAGGTGAAGCCTCATATTAAAGATAAAATTCTCTATTTCCAGCACAGTTTGCTAAATAAAGGCGTATTCAATGAGTTTCATCTCATATTATGCCGCAATGTTCTGATCTATTTTGACGATTCACTACAGAATTCAGTCATTGACCTGTTTTTCCGTTCCCTCGACACCAATGGATTTCTTGTACTTGGCGAGAGCGAAAGTATTGCCTCTTATCCGATAGGTTTACAGGTTTATGATAAAACAAACAAGGTGTTTAAAAAAATAATCTGAATCCGATGGAAGATAATTTCAAACCTTTTATACCAATGGTGGATGATGTTGCAAACAATATCTTGCCCTGAAAACACTGATTAATGGTTGATTAATTGAGCTTTTTACACTGCGTTTGACGAAAATTTATCTTTCGGACGACAAAAAGGAAATACAAAAGGAATAATGGAAAAACCAGAAAAAACTACCATCCTCATTGTTGATGATAATCGTAACAACCTCTTCTCCCTGCATGAACTTATCCGCGCAGATTTTCAGGTGGAGATAATCGAAGCCAATTCGGGATATGAAGCGCTGCGCATTGTCAATGAACAACAAGTTGACCTCTGTTTGATGGATGTTCAGATGCCTGAGATGGATGGTTTTGAAACAGCCCGGCTTATCAAGACTCGCCCGAAGACAGCTCATATCCCTGTTATCTTCATAACGGCTTTTGATCCCAATAAAAATCTTATGGACAAAGGACTTGATGCAGGAGGTCTGGATTACCTGAGCAAGCCTATTGACGACGTACAGATAAGACATACCCTGCATTTGTACCTCCGATTTATTGAAAGAGAAAGAAATATCAACAGCGAACTTGAAGAGAAGGTACAACTGCGAACCCAGGAATTGCAATACGCCAACCGAAAACTTAAACTCGAAATTGAGGAACGTAAAAGAGCGGAGGTAGCGCTGACAGACTCGGAAAAAAAACTACATGCAGCAAATGCAGCAAAAGATAAATTCTTCTCAATTATCGCTCACGACCTGCGGAATCCATTCAACACCATTATTGGTTTTTCCAACATACTTCGTGAAAATTATAAAGAACTCGATCAGAAGGAAGTTACCCATTTCATTGAACTTATCAACGATTCAGCCCTCAATGCCTATAATTTACTCGGAAACCTCCTCGACTGGGCGCGGTCGCAAACTAACGCCATTTCATTTATGCCAATGAACATAGATATCGGCGAGATTATAATGGCAACCCTTTCAATGCTTGCCGGCGACGCCCAGAAAAAGAGTATCAGCCTGACGAATCATGTTGCGGCGGGTATAATGGTCAGGGCGGACAATAACATGCTTGCAACAGTCGTCAGGAATTTACTTACCAATGCCATCAAATTTACCCGGAAGGATGGAAATGTTTCGGTTTCAAATAAACTGACTCAAGGCGGAAATGAATTTATTTTTGAAGATGACGGAGTCGGCATAGCTTCGGCAAATATTGATAAGTTATTCAACATTGACACTAAAGTTGCCACCAAAGGAACCGCTGATGAGCCAGGCACCGGTCTGGGTTTAATACTTTGCCGTGAGTTTATTGAGAAAAATTCGGGAACGATCCGGGTAGAAAGCGAAGTTGGAAAAGGAAGCAGGTTCATTATTACGTTGCCGTCGCCAACTAAATAAAGGTAGCGACAAATACAGCTCCTGCCAAAATAGCATTAATCTGTTTTTTTCCTTATCATTGCACTAAATTTCTGATTTGCATGATAGTTTAACAATAAACCAATTATGGAAGTAACCCGAATTTTTGACCTGCTACCTTACCACGAAATTACTTTTAAAGCAAAAGGCGATGTTGTGGCGTCAAAGGAAAACGGCGTCTGGTCGAAATATTCCATAAAACAATATCGGGAAATTGTTGATAACATAAGTTTCGGGTTTCTTAAACTTGGCGTGAAACCCGGCGATAAGATTGCGCAAATCAGCTCTAACCGAGCTGAATGGAACTTCCTCGACATGGCAATATTACAGGTTGGCGCCATCCACGTACCTATATATCCAACCATCAGTGAGTCGGATTATAAATATATCCTTAATCACGCTGAAGTTCAATATGTATTTGTGCTTGGCATTGAACTCCTGCGGAAAATCCAGCATATTCTTCCGGATATTCCATCAATAAAAGATGTTTTTACTTACCGCGACTGGAAAGAGGTAAAACATCTGAATGAACTAATTGAGATTGGCCGTCAAAACCCGGATCGGGAATTGCTGGAAGCCCGCAAAAAGTCAGTTGCTTCAGAAGATATGGCAACGATAATCTACACTTCAGGTACAACCGGAAATCCCAAAGGGGTTATGCTTACCCATGCCAACATCATTTCCAATTTCAAGGCTGCATCGTATATCCCCTGGTTTGGCGATGAGGCAAAAGCTGTGAGTTATCTTCCGTTGTGCCATGTTTACGAGCGGATGCTGAATTACCTTTATCATTATCTTGGTTTTTCAATTTATTATGCTGAAAACCTGGGTACCATCACCGAAAACATGAAAGAGGTGAAACCGGAAATTCTTTCGACAGTTCCTCGGTTACTTGAAAAAATTTACGACAAATTATTTGCAACCGGGCATAAGCTAACCGGAGTCAAAAAATACATCTTTTTCTGGGCGCTTCATCTGGCGTTGCGATATGAGTTGAAAGGAGCCAATGGCTGGTTCTATGAGTTAAAGCGGAAGCTTTACGATAAGTTGGTTTATACCAAATGGCGCGAAGCTCTGGGAGGAAAACATCTGTTAATTGTATCAGGCGGCGCCGCGTTACAGCCCAGGCTGGCGCGCATGTTTACCTGCGCCGGTTTTCATGTGCTTGAAGGATATGGTTTAACCGAAACATCGCCCGTAATCGCAGTGAACGACTTTTCTGAACATGGCATGAAGTTCGGAACCGTTGGACCGGTGTTACGCGGCACACAGGTGAAGATTGCCGAAGATGGCGAAATTTGCTGTAAAGGTCCCGGCGTTATGAAAGGATATTATAAAGAGCCCGCCCTTACTGAGGTGGCTTTAGATAAAGATGGCTGGTTTCATACCGGCGATTTGGGGCATATCGAGTCCGAAGGCCAACTAAAAATCACAGGGAGAAAAAAAGAGTTGTTCAAAACATCGTTTGGCAAATACATCAGCCCTCAACCTATTGAGGATACATTCAAAGAATCATTGTTTATAGAGCATATTGTAGTGGTTGGTGAAAACCAGAAATTTGCCGGCGCACTGATAGTGCCTGATTTTACGTTTCTTAAATCCTATTGCACAGTAAAAGAGATTCCCTACACTACAAACGCTGAAATTCTTCAGTTGTCAAGAATCAGGAAACGGTTTCAGACAGAGATCAACAAATACAATAAATGTCTCGGCGATACGGAAAAAGTAAAAAGCTGGGATTTGCTTGATACCGAGTGGACATTTGATACTGGCGAGATCACGCCAACCTTGAAATTAAAACGTAATGCGATTGCAAAGAAGTACGAAGATAAAATTTCAAAATTATTTATCTAAATGAAGGAAATCACGCGGATATTCGATCTGCTGGAACTCTTTAAGGATGAGTACCATGCCATTCCCGACCTTTTTAATTTAAAACGGGATGGGAAATGGGTGAATTATTCGGCAACCGATTATTTAAATTACAGTAATTGGCTGGGTCTTGGATTGTTATCTCTCGGAGTCGGCAAGGGTACGCGGGTTGCTACAATCATGAATAACTGCCCGGAATGGAATTGTTTCGATATGGGAATTCTGCAAACCGGAGCCGTTCAGGTTCCGGTATATCCTACCATCAGTGAGGAAAATTATCGTTACATTTTCAATGACGCTGAAATAGAATATCTGATTGTTGGCGATCAGGATATTTTTAGTCGCATGGTTAATTTAATCCCTCATTTCCCCGGAATTAAAGCTATTTTTTCAATCGAACCGGTTGCCGGAATCAGGTCATGGACTGAAATTATCGAGGCGGGAAAGAATTATCCCAACCCGGAGAAACTCGAAGAGATCAAAAAGGATATTTTACCCGGCGATATGGCTACGATTATCTATACTTCCGGAACTACTGGCAGACCGAAAGGAGTGATGTCGTCGCATAATAATTTTGTTACAAATTACAAAGCGTTGGGTGAAATTCCTCCCTTGAAAATACATGACCGCGCTGTCAGTTTTTTGCCGTTATGCCATGTTTATGAACGAACTGCCGGATACGTTTACCAGTCATTCGGCGTATCGGTATATTATGTTCAGAACATTGACGAACTCGGCGATTACATCAGAGAAGTTAAGCCTCACGGATTTGCCTCAGTGCCCAGGGTTTTTGAGAAAATTTACAACCGTATTGTGGCGAAAGGAAGAAATTTACCTTTGCCTATGAAAGTACTGTTTTTCTGGGCGCTGCGACAAGGACATAAATATGAATTGAATCATGCGCGGGGATGGGTGTATGACGTCAAGTTATTTATTGCCAATATTCTTGTCTTCAGCAAATGGCGTAAAGCTCTGGGCGGCGAACTGAAGTTTATTGTTTCGGGAAGCGCCTCTTTACATCCAAGGCTTGCTCGCATTTTCTGGGCGGCAAAAATTCCGATTCTTGAAGCTTATGGGCTTACGGAAACCTCTCCCGGAATAACCTGTTACCGTTTTGAGCCGGGTTTTGTTAAATTCGGCACTGTTGGAACGCTCCTCACCGGCAATCAGATGAAAATTGCCGCAGATGGCGAAATCCTTGCCAAAGGACCAAATATCATGCTCGGATATCTTAACAGACCTGAGAAAACCGCAGAGGTGATTGACGCCGATGGCTGGTTTCATACCGGCGATATCGGAATGATTGAGGATGGTAAATTCCTGAAAATTACCGACCGCAAAAAGGAGATATTCAAAACCTCCGGCGGGAAATATATTGCCCCCCAACCCATTGAACAGCGGTTTAAGGAATCTCCGTTTATCGAGCATATAATGGTAGTTGGCGACAACCGCAATTATGCTGCGGCAATCATCATTCCCAATTTTGAATACCTGAAGAACTGGTGCGCGGTTAAAGGCATTGAATTTGTTTCACGGAAATGGGCGGTGAAAAACCCTACCATCATCCGAAGAATCAGAAAGGAAGCCGAGAGGTTTAATCAGGATCTTGATCAAACTGAAAAGATCAAAAAAATCAGGCTTCTCGATGCGGAATGGACGCCAGAATCGGGCGAAATTTCTCCTACGCTGAAACTCCGTCGCAAGTTTATCACCGAAAAGTATAAAAAAATTATTGAGGAGACTTACCGTTCCGCTGAATTTAATTACAGGGTTGAATAATCAGCGAGGGGTTAAATTTTCACTATTTTCAGAGTCTTCTGTCCCTTCTCCGTTCGTAAATTTATAAAATAAACTCCTTTACCGAGGAGGTTGCCGTACTGGTCGTCGCCATTCCAAACCATGCTTTGAATTTCGGAAGTGGTTTTGCCCGAAAACAATTCGTTCACCGAACGCAGCAAAGCATCGTAAACAGTAACTGTTACTTTTTCTCCAGCGGAAGAGTGCAACGAAATCCTCACAGCCTCCGAAAAAGGATTCGGGGCAGCCATTATAGTTACTTTCCCCGGTTCTGCAATGCCAATCTGAACCATGTTTGAATCGGCGGCAATTATTAAATGCGCGGAATATCCGGCTGTGTTTACATTCAGAGTATCATAAACCAATATGCTACGAGGTCTGTCTATAACCAAAAACCTCACCGTTGTAGTAATGCCGCTGTTTGCCAATACTGTAACCGGATATACGGAATAAAACGGGGCAGTGTACCAGGGTAAGCAGGTCGGGCAAGCTGCTCCGGATTGATCGATATGTAGCACATCAATGGAATAATTGTGATTATTGATAATCTGAAATGGTTTTCCTTCAACAAAGTCATTGCCCGTAACAAACCATAAAGTATCCGGGGTTAGCGAAAACGAATCGTCAATGGGGATGAAATCGCCACTACCTGTTTTGCCGACTGAATGGTTGGAACTTAGTTGTGCCATAGAGCATTGAAGGATAAAAATACCGGCGACAAGTAACATGAAATTTTTCATAGCTTGTTGGTTTGAGAATAAGTTCAACAGTTGAATCTTCTGAAAATGCGCTTTGTAAAATTATAAAACATTATCCGGCTTTTATGAGTTACAAGAAAATTTGGTTGTTTAATTTATCTTTACCGGATAACACTTTTCACTATCATCAGTTCCATGAGGGGGGAATGAAAAATACAAGTATACCTCGCCTCGGCTGATATTCCAGTATGCTACTGAGAAGATGACGGCGGAAGGGAAAGAGAGATTCAGTAAGAAGAAAATGCGAACGGGTGATCAGTTAAACACTTCCAGCCTTATCCGGGAATATTGTATTTTTGTTCAAATAAACAAAATTCACATGATCAGACAATTTGAAGAAATCAGCGGCAACGCATGGCCTGCGTTGCAGACGATGCAGTACGACGGATGGATTTTGCGTTTTGCCGGAGGCGTTACCAAACGTTCTAATTCTGTTAATTTGCTTTATCCTTCAACCATCAATCCCGATGAAAAGATTGATTTTTGCGAATCCTTATATCACTTCAGACAAATTCCACCCTGCTTTAAAATTACTTCAATTGCCGATCCTTCCGATATTGACGACCGTCTGGCGGAGAAAGGGTATTTTATCCTTTCTACCATATCCTTTCAAACCATTGACTTGGTGAAGAACGATTTGAAAGAACCGGAAGGAATAAACATTGAACTCGATCTGAGCCCAACCTGGCTGGATGAATTTATCCGGATGAATGTGTTTGACCCTAAACGTAAACCGGTTTATACCGGAATAATGAACCAGGCGCTTACCCCAAAATGCCTTGTTTCTATCAGACATAAACAAAAAACAATCGGCGTTGGTCTTGGCGTTCTTGAAGGAAAGTATATCGGAATTTTTGATATTGTTGTTGACCCGAATCACCGGAACAGTGGATTGGGAAACGAATTAGTGAACGCTATTCTATTCTGGGGAAAAAATTCCGGCGCCGAAACCGCTTATCTTCAGGCGCTCACCAACAATCAACCGGCGCTGAATCTGTACCGGAAAATGGGTTTTAGTGAAATTTACCAATATTGGTACAGGATGAAAAACCAAACCTGAATGAACCGGGTTTTCCTTCTGGTATTGCACTGGGAAACAAAAACGTTGAAAAGGAGCAATAAAAAAAGGCTACATATTCTGTAGCCTTTTTCTGTAGTCGGGGTGAGAAGACTCGAACTTCCGACCCCTTGCACCCCATGCAAGTACGC